>NZ_DJDV01000125.1:23114-23379 GCF_002431195.1 Sphingobium sp. UBA5915
CGAAAATGCCGGCATTTTCGCCAGTGACGGCGATGCTGCAAGCAGCAAAACCGGCAATATCCCAAGCCGCGTTAATCGCTTCACCATCGCCCCCGCTCAGTGATCTGCCCCGCCCGTCCTTTGCGGTGTCGCCATCCTCGCCGTCAAGAGCCGAGCGCAGGCCGCCAGTCCCAGCGCAGCGGATCGCCGTCCATCACCTCGACACCCTTGGCGATCAATTCGTCCCTGATCGTGTCGGACAGGGCGAAATCCTTGTTCGCGCGCG
>NZ_DJDV01000125.1:23643-23888 GCF_002431195.1 Sphingobium sp. UBA5915
CGAAATCCTTGTTCGCGCGCGCAGCTGCGCGGCGTTCCAATTCTGTCTCGACCTGATCAGCCGTCAGCTGCGCGTCCTTGGGACGCATCCTCAAGTCGGCACGCGTCAGGCTCAATAGATTGAGGCCCAGTGCCTGGTCGAACGCCGCGATCAGGCACAGTTTTTCATCCGCCGGGACCTTCTTCATACCGATCGCGTCTTCCAACAGCGGCAGCGCGCGCGGCGTCATGAGATCATCGCTGATT
>NZ_DJDV01000070.1:0-14872 GCF_002431195.1 Sphingobium sp. UBA5915
CGGTCCATCGGACGGCCCCGCCTCATCCGCCGCCAGCGTAACGCCGCCATGGCCGTGGAAACGGATCAAAGGACGATGCGCGGCCCCAAGGCGGGTCTGGCCGCCGCCATGGAGAAAGATGACGCTCGGTCCATCGGACGGCCCCGCCTCATCCGCCGCCAGCGTAACGCCGCCATGGCCGTGGAAACGGATCAAAGGACGATGCGCGGCCCCAAGGCGCCGCCGGGACAGGGATCGGTATTGATCTGCGCCGTCAGGGCCACGGGCAGCCGGTCGAAGGCCATGGCGCGATCAAGGCGGCTGGTGACATAGGTGGTGTCACCGTGCGTCTCTATCAGCCATTCGCGGCCGTCATAATGAGCGCCCCCGCGGTGCCGTCCCTCGATCGCGAAAGCAGGGCCGAGCGGTATCCAGCGGCGCAGGTCAATCCCTTCGGTCCCTTCCAGCGCATCATAGGCGTCGCCCTGCGCCCAGACGATCTTCCCCTGGAACAGGGTTTTCGCGTCGTGCCCCGCGTTGCGGATGGCATCGAGGACGATGGGCGTCACCACGGCCACGATCGCGACGTCGAAGCGGCGGATTGTCGCTTCGGTGCGGGCGCCATCCCAGCTATTGGCTTCCGAATTGCACACCGTCACGCCGCGTTCCTGGAGCGCGCGTTCGAAGGCGGCAAGGAAATAGGCGTCGGCCTGTGTCCCCAGGATCAGCGCGAAGCGGCCGCGCAGATTCCAGTCGCTCGCCAATACGCGGCGGAAGAAGGCAATGGTGCGGTTCACTTCGCGCTCGCTGATCGGCAGCAGCCGCGTCACGCCATTATCGCTGAACTGCGCGATGGCGCTGGGGCGAATCATCGACATGGTCTCGCTCATGACTTTGTTACCCTCGGGATTTTCTGGGGGGGGCCAAGCTTCAACAACTCTTCTGCCGGGACCAGTTCGATGTCGGACGGAACGCCCAGCACCTGCGTCACCTTGCTGGCGATACGGGCCGCAAGCGCCTCCTGGCTGTCGGTCAGCCCGTCATAACCCACGCGCAGACGCAGCAAGTCCATCCGGGCCTGGGGCCGGATGATCTGGAACAGGGCCGCCTTGGTTTCGGGGAATTGTTCGACGATCGCCTGGATGTCGCGCGGCAGGACCGCGGTCCCATTGATGAATGTCTGGTCGCCGGCACGGCCGAGCGTCCAGAAGCGCAGATGGGTGCGCCCACAACTGCATGGCGAGCGGTCGAACTTGACGAGATCGGCTGTACGAAAGCGAACCAGCGGCGCCCAGGGATCGGACAGGGCTGTGACGACCAGTTCGCCCATCTCGCCATCGGGCACCGGATTGCCATCAGGATCGAGATTTTCGACCAGCGCCAGATCTTCCCAGGCGTGGAAGCCGTTATGCGCGCGACATTCCATCGCGCCGGTCACGTCGCCCAGCGAGGTGTAATCGAAAATCTCGATCCCCCAGTCCTTGGCCAGCTTCTGGAAGCGCGGACTCATCGGCTCGCCGCCGAACACGCCCCCCTTGACCGACTTGAAGACCTCGCGCGGATCCTTGTCGCTCGTCTCGAAAAACTTCTCCAGCCCGATCATCATCGGCGTGGAGAGCATATAGAGAATGGTCGGGCGATAGGTTTCGATCGCCTCGATCATCTGCGGCAACATCGCAGGATCATGCGGCGACAGGATCGGCGTGAAACCCGCTTCGTTGAGGAAGGACGTGCGGTTGATGCCGCCCCGGAAGGTGAACATCATATAGGTGACATAGTCGCCGCCGCGCGCGCCGATCTGCCAGAATTCGCGCAGGATTTCCGGTTCGGTGGCGCTGCCCTTGCCATTGGGCACCGGGGTCGGATCGCCGGTCGTGCCCGACGTGAAGCCGACATGCGGAATGTCGCGATAATCGGCGATACGCAGCCCGCCGCAGGGATCATCGTTGCTGTCACGATAGTCGCGGATCATGTCCTTGTCGATGAAGGGCGCCTTCGCCCGATAATCGGCCAGCGACTTTATGTCCGACGGCTTGACCCCGGCCGCATCCCACACTTCGCGGATGAGACCGTTGCCGTCATAGACATATTGCAGCATCGCCAGCAGGCGCAATTCCTGCAGCTTGTCCAGTTCGGCACGCGGGAGCGTCTCGATCTGCGGGTCGAGATAGCGCAGGTCATCGGGCTGCGGCCCTTGCGCCGTGACGGGACGGGTGATTTCGCTGATCTGGCTCATAAGGCCTCCGCGGGCTTGAAAACGGGCAACACCCAGCCGTCGTCAATCGGATTCCAGTCCACCTGGACCTTCTGACCGATGCGGACATCCTCCGCATTGATGCCGCCCAGATTGGACACAAGGCGCGCGTCGTCGGTGCCGTCGAGGGTGACGACGACGGGAACGTAGATATAATCTTCACCCGTCTTGGGATTTTTCGAACAGATGGCGAAGCTGAATATCGTTCCGGTGCCCGGCAGGTCGGGCCATGCCTTCTGCGTAGACTGACATCTGGGGCAATAGGGCGAAGGCGGCATACGAAAATGGCCGCAATCGCCGCACTGGCAGGCGGTGAGCCGCTGTTCCCGAGCGGCTTCCCAAAAGGGTTCCGTATCGGGATTGGTGGTGATCTTGATGCCGTCGCCCGGAAGGACGCGTGCGGGTCCGTAGCTCATCAGGCCCTCCTCAGAACGAGACCGGAAACGGGCAGCGACGCAGGGCCGCCGGTCACAAGTGCGAATTCACAATCCTCGACCTGGTTGACGGTCGTGCCGCGCACCTGCTCCACACCCTCGACGATGTGAGTCATGCCAATGATATAGGCTTCGTTGAGGTTGCCGCCGTGAGTGTTTACAGGCACGCCGCCGTTTACGCCGCCCCTGGTCGCCTTGTCGTAGCGAATCTTGCCGGACAGGACATAGTCGCTGCCCTCGCCCTTTTCGCAGAAGCCATAATCTTCCAGTTGCATCAGCACCATGGAGGAAAAATGGTCGTAGATCAGCGCGACATCCATATCCTTGGCCGTCAGGCCCGTCTGGCTCCAGATACGGTCCGCGACGAACTTGTGGCCGGACGAGGCAAAGTCGGGATCGGGCATACCCATCCAGGCAAAGGCCCGTCCCCATTCGCGGGTGCCGCCATGGGCGACGCCATGCACCACGGCAGGCTTGTGGCGGCAGTCCCTGGCGCGGTCCATCGTTGTCGTGATGACCGCTACTGCGCCGTCGGTCTCCAGGCAGAAGTCGAGCCGGCGCAATGGATCGGCCAACATCGGCGAGTTCCAATATTCCTCGTCCGACAACGGCTTGCGACGAACCGCCTTGGGCCGGTCCAGCGCATTCTCGCGGGTGGCCTGGACGATTTCCTTGAAGGCTTCGGGCTGCGTGCCGTAGAGGTGCATGTGACGACGGGCCAGGACGCTCATCAGATGACCGGGACCGACAAGGCCCGAAGGTTGAAGGAAGCTGTTTTCGGGATTGGGGGCGGACGAGCCGAACACCACGCCCAGCCGATGCTGGGGCAGTTGCTGCAACGCCATCAGCGTCACCGTGTAGGTGCAATCCTGGTTCATCAGGCCGGCCGTCGCGAGACCGATCGCGCCCGGGCAGCCGCCGCCCCCGCTGGTCAGCGTCGCGGAAAAGCCGACATAGGGAATGCCCAGCGTTTCCATCAGGCTTGCTGTATCGAACTTGTCGAGATAGCCAGCGCCGGCGGTGGAATAATAAGCGATGCCGTCGATCTGGTTGGCCGAGATGCCTGCATCCTCACACGCCTTCAAAATGGCTTCACCCGCCATGTCGTTGATCGTGCGCGGCCAGCTCTTACCGCGAACATAATAGTCGGTCGCGCCAATCCCGACGATCGCGCATTTATCCTGATTTACCCAGGTCATCCCGTTCCTGCTCTCTCGATTCCGGTATCCGGTCGGGGCAAGCGCCTCTCCCGGTCCCGTCCTGGCCATGGAATCACGGACAGGCGATTATTGTCGAAACCTTTCTGGCCTAAATGGGTACCTCTTGTCACGCCAAAAATGCGAACTGATAAAACCTAGTAATATATGTCAGGCCAACCTGATCAGCTAAAATGCAAGCGGCGATATTTGCCGCGGAAATAGAGCAGGGGATCGCGGTGCGGCTCGAACTGAACACGCTTGACGCGTCCGACCAGAATCTGATGATCGCCCGCGTCATGAACCGTGTCGCGGGCACATTCGAAACTGGCGAGCGAGTGGCGGATTACGGGCACGCCGCTATCCCATATGTCGCAATCGGTCTGCCCGAAGCGATCTTCGGTACGACTGGCAAAGCGGCCCGATACCGGTTGCTGGCCGATATGCAGGACGTTGACCACGAAATGGTCGGCGGTCAGAAAAGCGGGCAGACTGCCTGCATTATTGGCAATACACACAAGCAGAAGGGGCGGATCGAGCGACACGGAGGTGAATGAATTGGCTGTGAGTCCGACGGGGTTGCCATCTGGGTCGAGGGTCGTGACGACGGTTACGCCGGTGGCAAAACAGCCCAGCGCATCGCGCAGCGTCCGGGAATCCGAGCCGGCGACATAGGAGGGCGGCGAAAGTGGGACCCGTCGTTCCAGGAAATCGAGCAGAAGCGCGTTGAAAGCGTCCGCCTGGTCGACCGCGACCAGATGCCCTGCGTCGCTGATTTCGACGGCCTCCACATCGGCGATGCAGCCAGCAAGTTCGGCGACGGATTCGGGGGTGCTGAGCGTGCTGCGCTCCCCGCGAACGATCAGTGTCGGTACCTTGAGCTGCCGCGCCGCATCAATCAGCCGACCTTCCGCCGCTGGCGTGTCGAAACTGTCCAGAATGCGCGGATCCCATCGGCCGCCATTGGCAGTCGCGACACGGCGCAGCGTTTCGCTCATGCGGCTTGACCCTGCCGGGTCCATACGGGGCGGTGCATCAACGAGCACGAGACCTGTCGCCAGCGCGGTTTCGCTTTCCCCCAGCACGGCGGTAGCGATCCAGCCCCCCAGCGATGCCGCCACGATCACGGGCCGGGACCGCAATGTCGCCAGGACCGCGCGGATGTCGCCGCTATAGGCATCGAGATCATAGCGACCATCGGCAGGCCATTCGCTGGCGCCATGCCCTCGCAGATCAAGGCTGATGACATAGCGCCCGGCTTCGGCGAGGGCGACTGCTGCCGACCGCCAAGCATCATGGGTCTGACCACCGCCATGCAGCAGCAATATGCCCGGATCATCCTCTTGCCCGAAGCTCTGCGCGACGAGACGCACACCCCCAAAACCGATATAGTCAAGTTGTGCCATCATGCCTGTCCTGTCGTTTATGTCTCATCGCTCGCTCGTCGCGCCGCGGCGGCCTTGTCCTCCGCAATCCAGCTTTCGACCTGCCGCCCGCGCCGCATCCCGATCAACAGGGCGATTTCACTGTCGCCCGACAATATGGCGTCGCAATAGCTGCGCTGTAGCGCCAGCCAGAGCCTGCGACGTTCGGGCGCGCGGCGGTAAAAGCGATATTCTCGTTCCAGCAGGCCGAAGGTGTAGCTGATGCCGATGAAGAGGATGAGGACGGGATCCCCGCTCATGTTCGCGATAAGCTGGGACAAAAAGATTTCGGCATCCAGCGTTTCCCGCTGATTTTCCTCTCGCGCCTCACGTTCGTCGATCGCTGCCCGAAAGCTTCTGAGTTCCGCGATCAATTTTGGATCGGTGCATTTGGCCGCCTCCGCGCCGGCGGTCGGGTAGATCAACATGCTCGCCCGGTTCATCTGCTCCAGTGTCGCCGATTGGAGACGGAGCCACAGTGCAGGAGACTGGACCACATGCCGCGCACTGGGCCGGGTGGCATAGAAGCCCCCGTTGACGCCGCGGCGGACCGAGAGGAGGCAGTCACTTTCCACGACTTTCGCTGCCTGACGAAGGGTCGGACGGCTGATGCCCATGCGCTCGAGCAGTTCGGCTTCGGATCCCAGATAGTCCCCGTCCCCGGCCTGAAGGCTGAGTTCCGTCAGTTCCCGCACTGTGCGTGCGACCACGGAACCGCCCAATTCGACAGCTTCGTTGAGGTCGAGAATATTGTTCATGTCGAGCATCCTGTCCTTACCGCTCCCGTCGCGACGTGATTGCTGGGACCGGGCAACATGCTCATTACAAAAGCGCGGGACTTGGACAAGGAAGGCCGGCAACATGCGCGCCGGCCTTCCCCAAATTCCTCAGTTGCCGAAGCGATAGGTGATCGTGCCGCCATAGGTAAAAGGTTCGCGATGCACGCCCGACACATAGCCGAGACCGCCGACATACAGGGCCTGAACCACCTTGCGATTGTTCGTCAGATTGCGACCAAACACCGCCAGTTCCAGCTTGTCATTCATAAGCGATAGCGAGGCACGCGCGCTCAACACGCCCTGCTTGGGCGACGTCGTGGCGTCGATGATGTTCTGCGCGATAGTCGTGCCGGTGTTGGGATCGATGGTCACGCCCTGCGGATCCCCGATAAAGGGTGTATAAGGCTGAAGATTGATCGCGGAGGTCCAGCTATAGTCTGTGCGCAGATTGAACCGGCCGAAATCGAATGCGTGTTCGTAGCTGCCGGTCAGGGACCAGGTCCATTTCGGTACACCTTCAACCCGTTCGTCCAGACGGTTGCCGGTCAGGTTGGTGCGGCTGGGCAGTTCCTGATAGTCCTTGTATTTGGCATTGGTGTAGCTGCCGGTCCCGCCGACCTGGAAGCCAGCGGGCAGCTGGACCAGAAATTCGCCTTCCAGGCCCCAGATGCGAATCTTGCCCGCGTTGGTCAGAACCGTCTGGGTCGTACCGTTGGCCAAGCCGATCAGCGTGGTCCGCTGGATGTCGTTCACGTTGGAATAATAGCCTGCCAGATTGAGGCGCAGGCGGCGATCGAACAATTCGCTCTTGATGCCGGCCTCATGAGCATAGGCGATCTCGGGCTTGAAGGGGATGGCCGTCGCGACCGAGTTGGCACGCAGATTCTGTCCGCCGGAACGGAAGCCCTTGCTGGTCTTGAGATAGACGAGCACATCCTCGCTCAGCTTGTAGTCGAGGCTCGCAAGATAGGAGACGCCGTCGAAATCATCGCGCACGCGGAGCGCGCAGCCATTGGCCACCGTTGCTGTCGGGATTTGACATGCGATAGTTCCGCTCGTGCGGTTCTGGGTAGAGTTTCTGGTGGTAAGACCCTTGTCATCCACCGAGTAGCGCAGTCCGCCGGTGAAGGAGAGGCGATCGGTGAAATGATAGGTGGCCTGGGCATAAGCGCCGATGCTGTCATTATCGAGTTCACCATTGAAGAACAATGTATTGGGATTGAACGATGGCAGAGATATGGACGAAGAAGTGTCGAACCCTGATTCATGAAAGTAGAAGGCGCCACCGGCGAAATCAACCGCGTCGTCGAGCGCAGTGCCCGTGATCTGCAACTCACCCGAATATTGGGTCAGGGTCTGATCGCCGGTCGTGGTATGGATGGGAGCGGCCGATCCGTCCAGGTCCAGTCTTGACGTCGTGCTTACCTTGCGCCAGCCGCCGACGAACTTGATCGCACCAAAGAAGGTGTCGAGATTGATCGTGCCATTATATGTCTGCGTCTTGACCCGCGTCAGCGGCGATGCGTCGGGGAGGTTGGGATTGCCCGCCACCCCCTGCGACAGCGCGGTCTCGCTAGCACCCAGGCTTGTATAATAGCTGCGCAGGTTGCCGCCCGCCTGAAGCGCGCCCGAAGCACCGATCGCCGGGTAGGAGAAGGGGTTGATGCCGGTCGGCACCGGCAGGCCGGCGGCTGTCAGAGTGGCCGCAGCAGCAGCACCCGCCGCCTGCAAGCTGGCATTGCCCGCTGCGGATGGCGCCGTCAGTCCCGATGGTATCAGATATAGCATCTGGCGACCGGATGCATTGACATCCTGCTTGAAATATTCCGCAGAGAACAGAAAGCTCAAATTGTCGGTCGCCTGATACAGGATCTTCCCGCGCGCAGCCCAGTTGTCGCGATCATTATATTTGTCGCCGGTGATGCGATCCTTCATCCAGCCATCGCGCAAGTTGCGCTGGAGCGCTCCACGGATTGCCAGCTTGTCGTCGATCAAGGGGATATTCACGACGACTGTTCCGACACGCTCGTTGAAACGACCATAGGTCGCCGCGATGCTGCCGGAGACGCCGTCGAAATTCGGATTGTTGGTTTCGAACAGCATCGCGCCGCCGGTCGTGTTGCGGCCGAACAGCGTGCCTTGCGGCCCCTTCAGCACCTGTACGCTGCTAAGGTCGAGCAGATCCTGATTCAGGCCATAAGCGCGCGACCAATACATGTCGTCTACATAGGTGCCAACCGAGGGATCGAGCGTCGCGAGTACGTCCGTCTGTACCTGACCACGCAAGGTGATCGAAATGGCTGTAGGATTGGAAGGCGACTCACGCACGGTCAGGCTGGGCGTTGTGCGCGCGACGTCGGATACCTTGGTCGCACCCTGTTGCAACAGTGTTTCGGCGGTAAAGGCCGTAACTGCAACAGGAACATCCTGAAGATTTTCGGCAACCTTGCGCGCGGTTACTATGATGTCTTGCAAGCCGCCCTGTTCGCTGGCCTGCGGCGCCTGCGCGAAGGCCGGCGTAACCGACAATGCTCCGAACGCGGTACCAAGCAAGAGCCCCGAAACAGCCCTCCGCGCCGAGTGACGAAGTGGATGCATATCAGACAACCTCCCATTCTGTTTGGATCAGAACCTCTCTAGGGTCCATATGAGGCTGATTTACACATTCAGCCCGGCGAAGGCAATAAGATAGGTATCTCTTTTATCGAGGTACGAAGTTTAATCCAATAATGCTCAATAACCTAGTTATCTATCTTGATGACACATCGACATAATGCCGATCACGCCCTCCGCTTCGCATTGATCGCGCAACTTGCCAGCGCCGCAAGGCAGTCGAAACCGGGAGCCAAAAAGCGAATCATTCCACTGCGCCCGATCGACCCTCCCACCCTTTGGTCTCCACCGCTGCGCCCGTTGACCGAACATGGCCCCAGTCACATTCCGCACAGCCACGCATTCCTTTTTAGAAAGAGGTATCTTTTTTTACGAGACAGGCGCTTCGACACATAGTATAAGTGCAGAGTAGGTGATGTTTGCGTCGCCCCGACCCGGATGCCCGGCATGCAAGGGCGGGGTTTGATGCTGATCGCGCCGGACCGGCGCCCGGCATCGATATCCGTGTCAGGCACGGGGTGAAATATTAAGTCAGGAATAGAGGGCCGTCGCAACGCGCCCCTTGGGAAAGGAACAATGCCCATGAAACCATTCATTTTCAGCGCCGACAGCCATGTGCGCGAACCAAACAGCCTGTTTCTCGACAATCTGCCCGCATCGCTGAAAGAGCACGCGGTGCACACCGTGAAGGAGGGCGACGCGCTGGTCACGAAGACCGCGCACAAGACCATCTTCAAACTGCGCCTGGCAAAGAATCCGGATTTTGGTGGCGCGACCCGGTTGGGCATCCATGATCTGGGCGGGCGGCTGGTCGACATGGAAAAGGACGGCATCGACGCCGAGATCGCGTTCCCGAGCCTTGGCCTGTGGCTGTACGCAATCGACGACGAGGATGCCGAACTGGCGCAGTGCGAAATCTACAATGATTGGAACAACGAGTATTTTTCCGGTCATCTCGATCGTTTCGTGCGCTGCGGCGTGCTGCCGGTGCGCAACCTCGCCTATGCACAGCAGGAACTTCGCCGCATCGCGACGCTAGGCTTCACCGCCGTCATGCTGCCTTCCATCCCGATGGCCGGTATCCCCAAATATAATGACGAAGCATGGGATCCGTTGTTCAAGCTGGCGGGCGACCTGGGCATCGTGTTCGTGCTGCACACCGGAACTGGAGCCGAGACCGTCGTCAACGAGCGTGGCCCGGGCGCGGCCGTCATCAATTACAGTATGCAGATGAACGATGGCATCAACGCGATCATGTACATGGTGTCCGGGGGACTGCTCGACCGTAATCCCAAGGCCCAGGTCGCCGTCATCGAATGTGGCGCCAGCTGGCTGGCCGCGATTGCAGAGCGCATGGACGAGGTCTATGTCG
The DNA here is from genome assembly GCF_002431195.1 of Sphingobium sp. UBA5915. Taxonomy (NCBI): domain Bacteria; kingdom Pseudomonadati; phylum Pseudomonadota; class Alphaproteobacteria; order Sphingomonadales; family Sphingobiaceae; genus Sphingobium; species Sphingobium sp. UBA5915. Next base: position 10,052 of record NZ_DJDV01000070.1, read on the forward strand.
CGCACGACATCTTCGTCCGTCCCAAGCTGTCGATGATGCCATCGGAGATCATCAAGCGGCAAGTGACCTGCTCGTTCCAGCACGACCGCGCGTGCATCATGTCACGATCGGTGACGGGTACGCGTGCGCTGATGTGGGCGTCGGACTATCCCCATGCGGAAGGCACCTTCCCCCATTCACGGAGCGTGATCGACGGACTGTTCGCGGGCATCGATATCAGCGAACAGGACAAGATCGACATATTGGGCGGCAACGCCGCGCGGCTGTTCAAGTTCAAGCATGATACGCTCAATCCCGACCCGCAACTCATCCTCGCCTGACGCTGTCAGCTGCAAGCAAAGGGAGGGCCGCCCGGGCTGTGGCGGCCCTTTTTGCTTGTCCCCACACTCCGAACATGGTTGTCTAGGTTATATAGATAACAATCAAGGAGCATGAGGATGGAGCCCATAGACAAGGCGCTTGGCACGGACGCGACACATGGCTGGTGGACGCTGCCACGACGCCATTATGTGCTGTTCATCCTGTGCCTGGTCGGGGTCGTGAATTTCGTCGATCGCCAGATTCTCGCGATCCTCCTGGAACCGATCAAGAAAGACCTGGGCGTCAGTGACACGGCGATGGGGTTGCTGTCGGGGATCGCCTTTTCCGCCTTTTACGTGATTGCCGGCATCCCGATCGCGCGGATGGTCGACAAGGGATCGCGGCGTAACGTGCTGGTCGGCTGCCTGACAATGTGGAGCCTTGCTACGGTGCTGTGCGGATTCGTCCAGAATTTCGTTCAGTTGGCCGTCGCGCGCATCGGCGTCGCATCCGGCGAAGCCGGCGGCGGTCCCGCAACCCAATCGTTGCTCGCCGACCTGTATCCCATATCGCAACGCGCCACGGTGATCGGCATCTGGCTGGCATCGCAGGCGATCGGCATCGCATTTGGCCTGTTCTTCGGCGGATGGCTCAACACTGCCTTCGACTGGCGGATCGCGTTCATCGTGGTCGGGGTGCCCGGTCTGCTGCTGGCGATCGGCATCCGCCTGACCGTCAAGGATCCGCCGCGCGGCATGGCGGATGGGGGCGTCGGCAAGCAGGTGGAAACGCCGCCGCTGAAGGAGGCCTTTCTCATCGCGCTGCGTTCACCCTCGCTGCGCCTGCTGCTCATCATCGCCATGTGCTGTTCCTTCGCGGGCTATTCGATCCTGGGGTGGGGACCGACCTTTTATATTCGCGTCCATGGGATGACGACGATGCAGGTGGGAGGATTGATGGGGCTGGCGGTGGCCGGCGGGCTGTTTATCGGCAATGTCGGCGCGGGGCGGATCGCGGATCGGGTCGCTAAGGGCGATTTCGCGGTCTATATGCAGGTTGCCGGATGGGGCACGATACTGGCCGCGCCTTTCGGCCTGCTTTTCCTGCTGGCAGCCGACCCCATGCTGTCGCTGGTGGGCCTGTTCTTTTCCAAGCTGTTCATGACCTTCTGGATGCCGCCAACCTATGCTGTGGCCGTAGGCATGTCGCCGGTCCGCAACCGTGGCATGATTACCGCTTTGCTGACGCTGAGCACGACGGTTGTGGGCATCGGCATGGGTCCGGTGTTCGTGGGCGTCATGAACGACCTGCTGGAGCCGAGCTTCGGCAAGGAGGCGATCCGCTATTCTCTGGTCTTCGTGCTGGGCGGGCTGGTCGCGTGCGGCCTGCTTTGCTTCGTTGGTACCAAGCTGGTGCGGCGGGAAATCGCGGCACGGCCGGTGACGGCTCAATAAATGAAAGGGCAATGGGCGCGGCCCGGCGGACCGCGCCCATCCTGTATCAGCGGGTGAAGCTTTCGCCCTTTGCAGCCTTTTCTACCAGCAGCCTGGACGGCTCGATGCCCATGGCCTGCAAGCCGTCGACGACCTTTTGCAGGCCGACAGTATCGCCCCAGAACATCGGGCCACCGGTATAGACGGGCCAGTTATAGCCCAGGATCGCAGCGATATCGACGTCCGAGGCACGGATGGCAATGCCTTCTTCCAGCACCTTGGCGCCTTCGTTGACGACCGGGTAGAGCAGACGGGCAACGATATCCTCGTCCGACAGCTTGCCCTTGTTCGCAACGCCCTTGAAGCTGGCGAAATCCGCGATCGCGGCGGCCGCAACCGGCGACGGGGTCGCCTTGCGGTCTTCATCATAGTCGTAATAGCCGCCATTCTTCTTCTGGCCGAGGCGATCCATCTTGACCAGGTCGCCGCGAACGCTGCGCTCGGTCTCGTCGCGGCCGATGACATCAAGGCCGACAAGATCGATCATCTGGAACGGCCCCATGGCGAAACCATAGTCATAGACGGCCTTGTCGATTTCCTCCGGCGTCGGCCCTTCGAGGACGAGTTCGTCGGCCTGCTTCCCGCGCTGAGACATGATGCGGTTGGCGATGAAGCCAAAGCAGACGCCGGAAAGGACAGGCACCTTGCCGATCTTCTTGGCGAGCGCCATGGCCGTCGCGATCACTTCCTTCGACGTCTTCGCCCCGCGCACCACTTCAAGCAGGCGCATGACGTTGGCAGGCGAAAAGAAGTGGAGGCCGATCACCCAGTCAGGCCTGCTGGTCGCCGCCGCAATCTCGTCCAGATCGAGGAAGGAGGTGTTGGACGCCAGGATCGCCCCCTGCTTGGCGATCTTGTCGAGCTTGCCGAAGACGTCCTTCTTGACGCCCATCTCCTCATAAACCGCCTCGATGACAAGATCGACCTCGCCCAGCGCTTCCAGCCCCAGCCTGGGCGTGATGAGCGCCATGCGCTGCTCTACCTGCTCGGCAGTCATGCGGCCTTTCTTGGCCGTATTCTCATAATTCTTGCGAATTACGCCGACACCGCGGTCCAGCGCCTCCTGCGTCATTTCCACGAGAGTGACGGGAATGCCGACATTGAGGAAGTTCATGGTGATCCCGCCACCCATCGTGCCTGCGCCGATGACGCCCACGGTCTTGATGGGGATCGTCGCCGTGTCCTTGGGCACGTCGGGGACCTTGGCCGTCTCACGCTCGGCAAAGAAATAATAGCGTTGCGCCGCGGACTCGGTGCTGGTCACCAATTCGTCGAACAGTTCCTTTTCCCGTTCGATACCCTTGTCGAAATCCTCGATCTCGGCGGCCGCTTCAATGGCGCGGACGATATTATAGGGCGCCTTGAAGCCGCGGAAGGCACGGGCATTCTTCTTGAGATAGGCTTCGTAGATTTCAGGCTTGCCGCGCGATGGCGCCACCTTGTCCTGGCGGTCGCGCACGCGCTGGAGCGGCTTGTCGACGACGGTGCGAGCAAAGGCAATGGCGTCCTCCCGCAGTTTGCCCTCTTCAGCCACGGCGTCGATCATGCCCAGTTCCAGCGCCTTTTTCGCGGGAACCGGTGCGCCGCCGGTCATGATGTCGAGGGCGGTTTCGACGCCGACGATACGCGGCAGACGCTGCGTGCCTCCGGCGCCGGGCAGCAGGCCCAGATTGACTTCGGGCAGGCCGACCTTCGCGGACGGCACGGCGATGCGATAATGGCAGATGAGCGCCAGTTCGTAACCGCCGCCCAGCGCCGTGCCATGGATCGCGGCAACCACCGGCTTGGTACCGTTTTCGATGATGTCGAATACCGCGTGCAGGCCGGGCTCCTGCGGTGGCTGGCCGAATTCGGAAATATCGGCGCCGGCGAAGAAGGTGCGGCCGCCGCAGATCAGGACGATCGCCTTGACGCTATCGTCCTCCGCAAATTTGCGGAAGCCCGCATCGAGCGCCAGGCGCGTCTTGATGCCCAGAGCATTGACCGGGGGGTTGTCGATTTCGATCACCCCGATGCCGCCGTCCTCGACGCTGTATTTTCCGACTTCGCTCATGAAAGGCTCCTCGATTTGCAAAGCATGTTTGCATCGGTCTTTGCCCTGACTCGGCGCGCCGCGCAACCGGAGAAAGAGAACATAGTTATCCAGGTGCACTTTCGGATGCGGGGCCGACGGTTCGGCGCGTGCAAAGGGCCTAAAGCGACAAAGGTGCCGCAAGATACCGGCTGCAATGTCACCTTATGGCGCCGTTCGACCCGTCGGCGACAGGGTGGTCCCGCCGCTCCGTCCAGCGGCCGGGCCAAGCGCCTTTGAAGCAAAGGAAATCCAACATTGGAAGGGCTTTTTCCCGCGCCCAGACCGGCGCTGACGGTCCGACGGGGGCCGATCGCTAGCCGCGCACTCCCAAGCCCCGCGCGATGATGCCGCGCAGAATTTCCCGCGTGCCCCCGCGCAGCGACCAGCTGGGCGCATTCATCACGATCTTCGCGAGGACCGCATTATAGTCGGCCCGTGCGGCGAGGTCGGGTTCCGCATCGATCAGACCGCGCGCGATGTCGGGCACGGATTGTTCAAAGACCGCGCCAAGATCCTTGACGATGGCCGCATGGAGCGCGGGATTCTCGCCTGCGTCCAGCATCGCCGCCACCCCACGCGAAAGGCGGCGCAGGATGATGAGATGGGCGGACAGGCGGCCAATCGCAGCGCGGGCCAGATCGCCATGCCCCTTGCCCAGAACGGCGATGAGTTCCACGATCAGCTGCATTGAGGAAAGAAACCGTTCCGGCCCGGAGCGTTCAAAAGCGAGTTCGCTCATCACCTGGTTCCAACCATCGCCTTCCTGCCCGATCAGCGCGTCGAGCGGCGCAAGCGCATCGTCGAAATGAACCTCGTTGAAATGATGCTGGCCCGCCAGATCGATGATCGGTCGGATGGCAATGCCGGGCGTGGCATGGAGATCGATCAGCAACTGGCTGGTCCCGGCGTGACGATCGGCTGGCGTGCCTGATGTGCGGCAGAAGAGGATCATAT
>NZ_DJDV01000070.1:15234-15975 GCF_002431195.1 Sphingobium sp. UBA5915
GTTCGCTCATGCCGATGCAGAACATCGCCTGACCTGCCGCGATGCGCGGTAGCACGGCTCGCCGTTGCGCTTCGGTTCCGAATTTGAGCAAGGTCGGCCCGCTCTGCCGATCACCGATCCAGTGTGCACCGACAGGGGCGCCGGCGGCCAGAGTCTCTTCCATCACGACATAGCGTTCGAAGGCGCTGCGTTCGTGCCCGCCATAGCATTTGGGCCATGTCATGCCGAGCCAACCCCTCGCGCCCATGGCACGGGTGAAATCCTTGTCCACCCCGGTCCAGCTGTCGGCGCGGCGGATCGGCGGAACATGGGCCAGCCGATCATGCAGAAAGGCGCGCACGTCGTGTCGCAAAGCCTCGGCGGCTTCGTGGCGAGGGGGCGTGGCAAAGCGGATGGGATTCATGTTTCCGTCCTGTCAGGCCGCAACGACGAAGGGCCAGAACCCATCGCGGCCAACCGCGAGCGCGGCGGCGCCCAAGCACTGCGTCCAATGGTGCGGCCCGCCATATTCGTCGCGCCAACTCCACAACGCACTGGTGTACCAGTGCAGGCGATGCTCCTGCGTAAAGCCGATCGCGCCATGCAATTGCTGGGCGACGCCCGCGGCGACGCTCGCCGCCTCCGCGCTGCGGATGCGGGCGGACCAGGATCGGCTGCAGCACCCCTTTTTCCCGGATCGACTCGACGAGGTCGTTGATCGCCGCTTCATGGAACAGCCGCCGCGGCTGATATTTGCCGGGA
>NZ_DJDV01000126.1:0-8255 GCF_002431195.1 Sphingobium sp. UBA5915
TCGATCTGGGCGATGGCTATTCCCTGGAACTGGACGAGCGTAACTCGGAAATCCGCATCTACAACGCCAGCACCGGGGAAACCACGCGCGTCTGGGGCGATCCCCATGTCGACATCGATGGCAAGCATGCCTTCGACTTCTGGGGCACGACCAGCTTCGAACTGGAAAACGGCACCAAGATCACCATCGACACCGAACAATATGCCGCCAATCCCAATGAATATCTGGCCAGCAAGCTGACCATCACCAAGGGCGATCAGGCGATCGTGGTGGACGGCATCAGCCAGAACCAGATTGGCGACCTGTCGATCACTCAGTCGAACAATGGCCAGATGCTCGACATGCTGACTCGCGACGGTTTCGTGCTCCAGGAAAATGCCACCGGCGCCGGCTGGCGTTCGGAATTGACCGGCGACATCGCCACCCAGGCCGATCTCAACCTGACCAAGGTCGGCGCGATTTACGGCCCGGGCAGCGAGATGCCGAGCATGGGCGAGATCACGCAGCAGCTCTCTTCCTTCCTGCTGTTCGGCCTGGTCAACGCGCTCACCAACGCGGCGCGCGGCTGACGCGCATCGCGCGGGGAGCGGCTTCCCCCATCCCCTTCACGCCGCTCCCCCCTTTCTTCAGTCCCAGAGGTATCGAGGGTGTAATCATGGGTACGGAAGCTGCAGACAGCATTGGCCAGGGCTCGGCTGGCATTGGTTCGAGCACGTCCACATCGACAGATGTTGCGGCCGACATGGTGAGCGAACATCGCACCGCAGGCACCCTCGATACAACCGCGCTCGCCGCCGATGTCCGCGCCCATACTCCCGATGATCCGCAGGCCCAGGCGGATCTCGCCGCCGCGATCGAAGCGCAGCTGACCCCGGTCGAACAGGGCCAGTTCAGCGCAGCGATGCAGGCGGCGAACGACAATGCGCCCTTCGGCGTGTCGATCGAGGGACAGGAATTCGCCGTCGGCGACTTCCCCGATGCGCCCGCCGCCGCCACTTGGGGCAGCCAGCCTGCGGGCCTGGGCTACAAGGAGGCATGGGACGCCACCGCCGCGCGGCTCGGCACCACTGATCCCGCCGCTATCACCGCCGCGATCGAAGCGCAGCTGACGCCGCCATCGGACGTCACGACGCTCGCGCCGATCACGATCGAGGCGACGCCTGAACCGACCCCGCAACCCTCGCCCCAGGCCGCGCCGCAGCCGGTCGCGCCGGATGCGACGCTGCAGGACGCGCAATCGGAAGAAGGCGTCGGCGCCTTCTTCGATGGTCTGGTTAAGGGCGACTTCAGCGACAATGACAGCTGGTCGGCGACCGCCGGCCAAGTGGTCGGCGGCTTCATTCCCGTCGTCGGGCAGATTGGCGACGCGCGCGATACCGTCTCCGCGATCGGTGACGTGATCCAGGGCAAGGACGGCGCCTGGGGCAATCTCGGTCTCGCCGCGGTCGCTTGGGTGCCGGGCGTGGGCGATCTGGCCAAGGGCGCAATCCGCGGCGGCGAAAAGGCGCTAGATGCCGGCAGCGAAGTGGCGCAGCAGGCGACCCGGCATGGCGACGAGATTGCCGATGCAGCGCGCCCGCGGATCGAGATGGATGGCGGCAGCAAGGGCGACTGGTCGCCCGAACTCAACGCCCGCAATCTAACGCCCAACGCCGATTATGTCGTCAACGGCTACACCTATCGCACCGATGCGCAGGGCCGGGTCGCCGATGTCGAGGGCCAGCTTGATCTCCACACCGCCGACCGCAACAGCTACCAGCAGGGCGTGTCCGGCCGCGAGGATCGCCTGCCCGACGATCAGGGCGGCCATCTGATCGCCTCCATCTTCAATGGTCCGGGTGAGCGCGTGAACCTCGTGCCGATGAACGGCAACTTCAACATGGGCGCCTGGCGCGATCTGGAGCGCACCTTCCAGACCGCGCTTAACGAGGGCAAGATGGTTGATGTGAAGATCGAGGTGAAATATGGGTCCGACAGTCAGCGGCCCGACAATTTTCGGGTAACCTACAGCATCGATGGCGTGCCGCGCACGCGGATGTTCGACAATGTGCCCGGAGGACAGAAGTGAGCGAAGCCGATCCGCATCTGACCATCGCCCGGCAATTGGCGCAGGCCGCGCCGGCGGGATGGCAGAAGCTGTGGACGGAAGGCGAAGTGGGTGACGGTTATAGCGACCTTCTTTTCGCCTATGCCTCGCCCGACAAGGACCGCAATTATTTCGTGCCGTCCTACGAACAGAATGAAACCATTCACGCCGAACTGGCGAAGCTGCGCGACCGCATGCAGCAGCAGGGGCGCGCGAAGTGGAAGCATTTCGTCTTCACGCTTCAGCCCGACGGCAAGTTCAACCTGCACGTCGATTATGACGACTGACGCTGGCCATCGGGCCGGCTCGCGATAGATCGCCCAGCGCCTTGGCCTTTAAGGAAGGGGCGGCGCGTCCCATTGCTTGCCCCCATCGACCCTGCCTAATCGGATCGACTAGCCCGCCTAGTCGGATCGCCGAGCGCCAATCGCACGCGCCTGCGCCACAACGGGTCCAGTCGCAAACATCATCGGAGCGCCCGCCATGACCGATCCCGTCGGCGATGCCGTCAACACCATTCATGACAAGCTCGATACGTCGGGCTGGCTCAACACTGTCAGCAACGACGAAACCCATGATGTCGTCAACACGCTGACCGCTCTGCCTGCGGACCAGGCCGACCAGGTGGTCGATCGCCTCGCCCAGTCGGGTGATCTGGACCGCGTCGCGCATGAGGTGATGGATGGCGACTGGTTCGGCAATGGCGGCCTGTCGGGCGACGAGCGCCGCGCCTTCTTCGCCGACATGGCTGGCAAGCTGGACGGCGACAGCCTTGCCGCATTGAGCGATGCCTTTGCCGGCGCGGACAATGGCGGCTTCGATCCCGTCACCGAATTGGGCCAGGCGGTCGCTACCCATGGATCGTCCCAGGCCAAAGTCGATTATATTGCCGCGATGAAGGGCGGCGTCGATGACGCGACTCAGGCGCATTATGGCCTGGGCTATTCCAGCAGCCAAATGCAGGATGCGGAGGCCACGGCGGTGGGCGACGTTCTCGGCTCGCTGCGCGGCAGCTATGCGCAGTTGGGGTTCGAAGCCATTGGCGACAAGTTGCCCGATGTGCTGACGTCCGCCACCGACGGCCAGTTGATGACGATCGCGAGCCAAGCGGGCGCAAGCAACTCGATCAGCTGGAATGCCGACAGTTTCGAAGCAATCATGGGCGCCGCCGCCAGCACCTATGACCCCGATCTCAAGGCGCAGGTCTTCGACGCGGGCATCCAGACGCTGCGCGCGGTGCGCGACACCGACAGCGTCCTTGGCGGCTTGACCGTTGTCGGCAAGGATGAAACGCTGCGCCAGATGACCAACGGCCTCACCGCCATCATCGACAACGACACCACAGGCGTCATGCGCGAACTCACCTACAACCAGCAGACGATGGATGGCTCCAGCTTCGCCGCCTATGCCAAGGAAATGCTGAACCAGGGCCGCGAGCAGGAACTGGGCCAACAGATGGGCCGGTTGCAGGTTGGCAATTATGCGACCGAAAATCCGGTCGACTATCTCAACCAGGTGGAAACCGTCGTCGGCACCGATCAGGAACGGCGCGCCAATGCCGGCGCTCTCGGCTATTTTGTGGGCGGCGTCTATGCCGCAACCACGGCACGCTCCGCCGATGTGGCCGAGCAGCGCGAAACCGTCACCGCTATCCTGAAATCCGCGCTCACCGTGGTGGACAAAGTCGCCTCGCTGGGCGGTCCGACCGGCCGGGTCGTGGCCGGGGGCGCGGCAGTGGGCAAGGAATGGATGCAGATCGCGGTCAAGAACGCCATCGCCGATGAAGGCGCCGCCGCCGGCATCCGGCTGGAGCGCGGCGCGTTGCCGGTCAACGGGCAGACGGGTGAACTTGGTGTCGGTGACGCGGTGTCCAGCGCCTTTGAAGATCGGCTGGCTTCGGTCACCCGGACGGCTCAGCCCTGATCGGACGGTCGGGCCTTGGCTGGGCATGGCTGTTGCCGGCGATGATGATCGCCGCTTGCGACGCTGCGCGGCGGCCCGACCTGCCGCCCGTGCCGGCCGCGCTGATTGCCAGCGACGAATTGCCGCTTGGCGACGCGACCTCCGCGCGGTTGACGCGCGCCAGCCTGGCGGTGCGCGACCGGATCGAACCAGACGCCGGGCCGCTGGAGGCGCGCATCTATCTACTGCCGCGTAAGCAGGTTCAGCCCTTCGTCGCCAGCCTGGCCCAGCCGCCTGCGCCGGGCTGGACCATCGAGCAGCCGCCCGAGCGGCAGGCCGATGGCAGCCTGCTCGCCATCTATGCGCGCGGGGGCAGGGTGCTCGCCTATCTGCTACTGGACAAGGCCGTGGGCGAACGCGTCGCGGTCCTGCGGCTTTACAATGTCGACCATCCTTAGATCAGGGCGTTTCAAGACGCGCGGCGCATCACATTGTGCGCATGCAGCCAGTGACCCTGTTCGCTCACATCACTGGGTCCTGAACCCTAAATTGGCCACGATCCGAAATTTGTCGCGTCGATCACATTCCGCCTCTCGGCCAAACCTCGTCGCACGTACAATTTCGAATGGATACGAAATGGATATGGGCTTGCCAGATCAAAGCGCTCATATCTAACCGCAGGCCTGATCGCATGAGGCCAGAATATTGAAATTCGTCGAAAACTGGAGCGGGCGAAGGGATTCGACCCCTCGACCCCAACCTTGGCAAGCCGATCGGGGCCATTACGCCAGAATTTCCTAATATACGATTTTCTACTATATTTCAAATAGATATTGCCATGCTCTCTACGACGGCTTAGCCTCCGATTTGCCACGAAACGACCCATTTTTATTACGTCCTTATTACTTTTGGGTCCGACGGGGCACGCGTAATAAAATGGAGGACATCCCATGGCGCAAGCCAAGCTCAACAAGCGCACCGTCGATGCGCTTGTCGCCCCGAAGGCCGGTCAGGCCTTCGTTTGGGATACCGAGATCAAGGGCTTCGGTGTTCGCATCGGTCCGACCGGCACCAAGACCTTCGTCATTCAGTATATGAGCAAGGAACGGCGTATCCGGCGGGTGAAGATCGGCCGCTTCGGCGTGATTACCGTCGACCAGGCGCGCGATCTCGCCAAGATGAAGCTGGGCGAGGTCGCCGCCGGCGAAGACCCGGCCGAAGAGGCCCGCCGTGCCCGCAAGGAAATGACGGTTGCCGACCTGTGCGACTGGTATCTGACCGAAGCGCGTGCCGGCCGCATCCTGGGACGGCGGAACCGGCCGATCAAGGAAGCCTCTCTGGCGATGGACGAGAGCCGTATCAAGACGCACATCAAGCCTCTGCTCGGCAAACGCATCGCCCGGCACCTCACGATTGCCGATGTCGAAGGCATGCAGGATGACGTCAAGAACCGCAGGACCGCAAAGGGCCGCAGCGGCGGACGCGGGGGGAAGGCAACCGGCGGTCCCGGCGTCGCGGCGCGGTGCCTGGGTACGATGCAGGCAATCCTTGGCCACGCCAAACATAAGGGCTTGCTCGCCGAGCATCCGACCAAGGGCGCCAAGAAGCTCGCCGGCAACAAACGGACAAGGCGCCTCAGCGTCGCCGAGATCGAAACGCTGGGTAAGGCCATGGCCTATGCCGAACATCAGGGGGTGAGCCCAACCGGAATCGCCGTGATCCGGCTGTTGCTGCTGACCGGCTACCGACGCGAGGAAGGCCAGGCCATGCAGCGGGCATGGGTCAATCCCATGGGGGGCTTCGTCGCTTTCCCCGATACCAAGAGCGGCGCGCAAATTCGCGCGATCGGGCCCGAGGCGATCAAGGTCGTCGTCGCGCAAGCCCAGATCGCCGGTAATCCATATGTATTCCCTGCGACAACGGGTGAAGGTCCGTTCACGGCGGCCAGCGCCTGTCTCGAGCGTGTCTGCGGATTTGCGGGCATCACCGGTGTCACGCCCCATACGTTGCGGCACACCTTTGCCAGTATCGCCGCCGAGCTGGGATTTTCGGAACTGACGATCCGCGCGATGCTCGGCCACGCCTCGCAGAACGTGACACAGGACTATATCCATGTCGATGAGGCACTGAAGCTCGCGGTCCGTCGCACGTCCGACGAGATTGCCCGGCTGCTTGCGCAAGGTGCTGCAAAGCTCGACCGCTTGCGTTTGGCGGCCTGAGCCGCTGTTTCCGCCACCCCTCCTCACTTGACAATTGGTAACGTATATGTTACCCGAAGAGCGATACGTTGAACGTACAGGAGTATATCCGCGAGGACGGCTCGAGCCCGTTCCGGTCATGGTTCGATGATCTCGATGTCCAGGCCTCGGCCAAGGTGGCGACAACCATTCTCCGTCTGGAACTGGGCAATCTGTCGAACGTCAAATGGATCGGCGGCGGCCTTGGAGAATACCGGATCGATTGGGGACCGGGTTACCGGCTCTACCTCGCCCGGGACGGTGATGAACTGATCATCCTGTTCGTTGGCGGAACGAAGAAGCGGCAGCAGTCCGATATACGCCACGCGGGCGCACTGCTGGACGAATACAAGGCTCGCAAGTCTGCGGCGAAGAAGGCCAGGAAATGAGCATGGTACTGACACGGGATTTCAAGGAGACGGTGAAGGAGCGCGCCGTGCGCGACCCGGCGTTCGCCAAGGCCATGCTCGATGAGGCGGCGACTGCCTTTCTCAATGACGAACCGCAGGTCGCGCGGCTGATCCTGCGCGACCTTGTGAATGCTTCGGTCGGCTTTGAAGCGCTCGCGATGGAAACCCATCGCCCTAGTAAGAGCCTGCACCGCATGCTCTCGGAAAAGGGCAATCCGAGTATGGACAATCTAGCGGCGATTTTCGGCGCGCTGCGAAAGCAGATGGGCGTAGGCCTGAAGGCGCAGGTGATTGAGGGGGCAGGATGAGGAGCAGCAGGTAACCTATGCTGCTTGACGATAACCGCCAACTTAGCTGTCGTCCGAGGCCCGATTTCTGATCCTCGATAGCCGTCGGTCGTTCAGGTTGACCGATCGACCGGTTTCGGGAGTGCCGGTGATTGGCGTAGATGGCTGCAAGGTCGGGGATAGCGGATAGCGGATAGCAGTTCAGGCAGTTGGTAAAACTGAAGTCAACTAGCCGACGCTGCCTCGAATACGGCAAGCTGCGCCTCAAAGGCACGCTTGTAAGCAGCCCGCTCTTTACCGCGCGATACGTAGGCGGCAAGGTTGGAATATTCTTCAACGATCCCTGATCCGTCAAGACGACGTAAAACAAGAACAAGTAATATGTCGGCTGCGCTAAAGTCACCATCGATCCAGTCGGCATCGCCGAGGCGTTTCGACAGGTCGTCGAGACGGGAGCGGATATTCCTTTCGATTATCGCTTTATGCTCGTCCCGCCAACTCTTGTCCTTTTCGAAATATTGGGCCATCTCCCACTCGACAATTGGCGGCTCGACAGTGTTGAGCGCGGCAAACAACCAAGTGATTACGCGTGCCCGCGCATTGACATCGTTCGGGAAGAGACCCTCGTGCTGTTCGGCAATGTGAAGGATGATCGCGCCTGACTCGAACAGGACTAGGTCGCCTTCCTCATATGTTGGGATGCTTCCAAAAGGATTCCGCAAACGGTGTTCAGGCTCCTTCAGGCCCTTCATCGAGATCAGTCGCACGTCGTAAGGCTGGCCTACCTCTTCGAACGCCCAGCGGACGCGCATGTCTCGCGCCAATCCTTGGCCCTCGTCCGGCGAACATTCGAAGGCTGTTATGGTCGGTTTCATCTATCCATCCGGTGATTTTGAAAATCATGAGTATTGAAATTAACGGCAGCAATGGCTTTGCGTTCCAAACACGAAAGACTTGAATAAAACCCAAGGCCTTCCCTGAGAATGTCAAAAACTAGTCGTGTCCGAACAGTCCGATCCCAAGCCGTGACGGCGATAAACAGCCATTGCAGGCGGAGCAGGTTCGGTGGCCAGATCCGCTAACGAAGCCGTCATTCCCTGCTTCGGAGTCGATCTCCGAAAGCTGCCCTACGTTCAGGCACTCTCCGGCGACGGCAACTGGGCGGATAGCGGACCGACGGCTTTCGCTTGCCGAAGGTTGGTAACAGCCGTCGCAAACGCATCGATGTGCAACTGCTTTGTTGTGCGACGCGCTCAACGTTCCCGATCTGGGCGAAAACCTCTCGTCTCGCTCGACTCCGCCCCCGGGTTTTAGGGTCAGGACCCATTGATAT
>NZ_DJDV01000093.1:0-10159 GCF_002431195.1 Sphingobium sp. UBA5915
GACGCCTGGGCCACGGACGCCCGCGCCGATGCGCAGATCATCGCCGCCATGCGTTCGGCCACCAGCATGAGCGTGTCCAGCGTGGGCGCGGACGGCCGCGCCTTTGCCGACAGCTACGCCCTGCGCGGCGCGGCCACGGCGATCGACGCCGCCGCGCTGGGCTGCGCGCGCCTGCGCTAAGCCCGGCTCCGCCTTACATTTGCCCGAAAATTCCGCTATGGCGCGGCCATGCAGACATCCGCCAGCCCCCTGATGCCGATTCCCGGCGCTATTGATCCTGTGCCCGTGCCGCGCGCCGTGACGCCGCGAGAGGATGGGCGCGTCGACCTGATGGGCCTGTCCCGCGCGCAGATCAAAAGCGTGTTCGAGGAAGCGGGGCTGGACGCCAAGGCGGCAAAGCTGCGCTCCAAGCAGATTTTCCATTGGCTCTATCATCGTGGCGAAACCGATTTCGACGCCATGACGGACCTTGCCAAGCCGATGCGCGGCTGGATGGCGGAGCGATTCGTGGTTGGGCGCCCCCAGGTGGTCGAAGCGCAGGTGTCGAGCGACGGTACCCGTAAATGGCTGCTGCGATCGGATGACGGTCAGGATTATGAGATGGTCTTCATCCCTGATGCAGACCGGGGCACGCTGTGCGTCTCGAGTCAGGTGGGCTGCACCTTGAACTGTTCCTTCTGCCACACCGGCACGATGCGGCTGGTGCGCAACCTGACGCCGGGCGAGATCGTGGGGCAGGTCATGCTGGCCCGCGACGCACTGGGTGAATGGCCCAAGGGCAGCATGGCGTCCGCCAATGATGACGAGGAAAGCGACGAGGCGTCGCATTACACGTCGGACGGCCGGATGCTGACCAACATCGTGATGATGGGCATGGGCGAACCGCTCTATAATTTCGATCATGTCCGCGACGCGCTCAAGGTCGTGATGGATGGCGATGGGCTGGCCCTGTCCAAGCGGCGCATCACTTTGTCGACCAGCGGCGTCATCCCGATGATGGCGCGCGCAGGTGAGGAAATCGGCGTCAACCTCGCCGTATCGCTCCATGGCGTGACCAAGAATGTGCGCGACGAGCTGGTGCCGCTCAACCGCAAGTTCGGGATTGAGGCGCTGCTGGCCGCCTGCGCCGCCTATCCCGGGGCGAATAATGCCCGGCGCATCACCTTTGAATATGTGATGATCAAGGACAAGAATGACAGCGACGCGGACGCGCGCGAGCTGGTGCGGCTGCTGCGGCTTTATAAGCTGCCGGCGAAGGTCAATCTGATCCCGTTCAATCCGTGGCCGGGCACCGATTATGAATGTTCCACGCCCGAACGGATCAGGCGCTTTTCCGACATCGTGTTCGAAGGCGGCATTTCCGCGCCGGTCCGCACCCCGCGCGGTCGCGACATCATGGCGGCGTGCGGCCAGTTGAAAAGCGCCAGCGAGAAAAAGAGCAAGGCAGAGATGCGCCGCCTCGCCGAAGAGAAGCAAGCCGCGCTGGGATGACCCGGGGCTGACAGGCTGCGCGTCAAAGCGCAATCAGAACCCCGCCCTCACCCGGCGGGGTTTTTCAGTTTAGGAGGGAATGAGGATGACGGACGAGGACATAAGGGCAATCGCGGACGCCTTCATCGCCCGCACCTTGCCCAAGGCCGATTGGACGCATGACGCGCATTTCGCGACCGCGCTCTGGCTCATGCTGAAACGACCGGACCTGCGGCCCGAACGCGACATGGCGGCCATGATCCGACGCTATAATGAAAGCGTTGGCGGGGTGAACGATGACAATAGCGGCTATCATGAGACGATCACACAGGCATCCTTGCGCATGGCGCGGCGGCTGCTGGCGAATCTGCCTGACGATGTCGCCCCTTCGGTGGCTTTTGCCGCGCTCAAGGCGTCGCCGCTAAGCGACAAGGATTGGCTGTTCGCCTATTGGTCGCGCAGCGCTTTGATGACGCCGGCGGCGCGGCGCGACTGGCTGGAACCGGACGTCAAGCCCCTGCCCGCCTGAATCGCTGACGAAAAAGGGCGGCCCCCTTGGGGACCGCCCTTCGCTTGATCTGATCGTGAGAGAGCGATCAGAACGACGTGGATCAGAAGCGGAAACCCACCCCGACCATGGCGGCGTCGCGGCCACCGACATTCTGTTCATATTCGGTGCGCTGATATTCGGCCGAGATATAGGTGTTCGGCGTCGCGGCGAACTCCAGGCCGCCGCCATAGCGCACGCCTTCCAGACCTGCGCCGTCGCCATCGAATTCGAAGCGGGTCGAGGCATAGCCGACCTTGCCGAAGGCGAGGACGCGCGGGGTCACGACATAGCCGGCGCGCAGCGACGCGGCGATGTCGCGGCTGACGTCAAGGCCGCTGTCGTCGACCGTGGTGTCGCCCAGGCTGACTTCCACGCCGCCGACGATGCGAGGGGCAAGCGCCAGATCATAGCCGGCGGTCACGCCATAGGCGAAGCCATCTTCGCCGCCGATCTTGTCATAACCCATGGTGACGCCGGCGCGCGGCCCAGTGAAGGGCGCAGCGTCCTGAGCGAAAGCAGGCGCAGAAACAGCGGTGGCAGCAGCAATCGCTGCGAAAATCACAGTCTTCATAAAGTCCTCGTTTTTGTTCTTAGCGCCGCGACTTAGATATTCATCCGGCGTTCAGGTTCGATGCAAAGAGACCACGGCTTTTGCCTATGATCGCTCCTGTTTCTATTCTCTTCCTCTTAAGGAGGAAGGAGCGCAATGTGCATCATCATCGCGCAGGCCCCATCTAGGATCACAAAAATCAGTTGCAAAGAGGGTCTGAATTTATTTCAATCAATTTCAGGCCTTGTGTTGCAAAACAGTTACATCGCTCTGAAGGCGACGGCTGCGCAGCGCTTATCGACCTGTCATGAATGTGGGCTAGAATGAACGCCATGGAAGATTTGCCGACCACCGCAGGCCCGACCGTCAAGCGGCATCGCCTGTCCACCCGCCTGTGGCACTGGCTGAACGCCCTGCTGCTCTACATCCTCTTCACCAGCGGCCTTGGCATCTTCAACGCGCATCCACGCCTCTACTGGGGGCACTATGGTGCCAATTTCGATCCCGCCTGGCTGGAACTGAACCGGTTCGGCAGCTGGTGGACATTGCCAGCCACCTATAATTTGGCGCTGTCACGCCACTGGCATCTGACCGCCGCGCCGATCTTCGCCTTCGCCCTGCTCGCCTACATGCTTTGGAGCCTGGCAAACCGGCATGTCAGCCGTGACCTTGCCTTCCGTCGCGACGAACTGGCGCCCCGACATGTGTGGCAGGATATCAAGGATCATGCGCGGCTGCGCTTCCCGACGGGAACGGCGGCGCTGCGCTACAATGTCCTGCAAAAAGCGAGCTATATCGGCGTGATTTTCGTGGCGCTGCCGCTTGTCATCCTGACCGGCCTCACCATGTCGCCGGGCATGAATGCCGCCTGGCCCTGGCTGGCGGACCTGTTCGGCGGGCGGCAATCGGCGCGCTCGATCCATTTCATCGCCGCCTTCGCGCTGGCAGCCTTCTTTCTAGTCCATATCCTGATGGTCCTCCTGGCCGGACCGGTGAACGAAGTGCGATCCATGATCACCGGGCGCTACAAGGTGCCGGAGCAACGCCCATGATCATCGCCCGCCGCGCGCTGCTGCTGGGCGCGACCGCCGCCCTCACTGGCTGCGATCGCCTTGCCCGGAACGAGACTGTCCGAAATGCCCTCTTTTCCGCCGAGAATTTCCACAAATGGGCACAGCGCAGCTTGATGGCGCGCGATGCCCTGGCGCAGGAATTTCGCCCCGACCAGATTTCGCCCGTCTTTCGCGCCAATGGCACCGCCAACCCGAACACGCCCGATTACAAGGCGATCTGGCGCACGGGCTTTGCCGACTGGCGCCTGCGCGTCGATGGCAAGGTCGCGCGACCATTGTCGCTGTCGCTGTCGCAATTGCACGCATTGCCTCATCGCGAACAGATTACCCGCCATGACTGCGTCGAAGGCTGGAGCGCGATCGGCAAATGGCGCGGCGTGCCGCTGCGCACGATCCTGGATGCGGCCGGATTGCGGCAGGATGCGCGCTATATCGTCTTTCATTGCGCCGACGATATGGGGGGCGGCCGATCCTATTATGAAAGCATCGACCTCATCGACGCTTTTCATCCGCAGACCATCCTTGCCTTCGCGCTCAACGACCGGCCGCTTTCGGTCGCCAATGGTGCGCCTTTGCGCCTGCGGGTGGAGCGGCAACTGGGCTATAAGCAGGCAAAATATCTGATGCGGATCGAAGCGGTGGACAGCATTGCGAACATCGGCCACGGCAAGGGCGGCTTCTGGGAAGACTATGCCGGCTATGATTGGTATGCCGGTATTTGACGCCTGCGTAACGACATGACACATGGAACATTATGAAGATATTCGAGCGCGTTCTCAAACGGTTGGTCACGCGTGGGCAACTGACGGTTCATTATGCCACGGGCGGCAGCTTCACTGCGGGACGTGCCGACCCGGAATTCCCCAACCTGGCCCTGCGCTTTCACGATAGCCGTGTCCCCTTCGACATCGTCAAAGATCCGCGCCTGGGCATGGCGGAAGCCTGGATCGACGGCCGTGTCGGGATAGAAGGCGGCGGCATCATGGAGTTCATATCCATGATCCGCGCCAATAACCCATGGGAAGCAGGGCGATCGATCGACGCGAAAAGCCGGATCAGCCGCAGCTTTAAGACCGTGCGGCAAAAACTGTGGCGCGCCAATCATAAATCGCGGTCAAAGGCGAATGTCGCCCATCATTATGACCTGTCCGGCGCGCTCTACGCGCTGTTTCTCGACCGCGACCGGCAATATAGCTGCGCCTATTTTCCCGATGCCGACAACGAAACCGGGATCAGCCTGGAACAGGCGCAGGAGGACAAGAAGGCGCATATCGCTGCAAAACTGCACCTCAAAGCCGGGATGAAAGTGCTCGACATCGGTTGCGGCTGGGGCGGCATGGCGCTCTATCTGCATCGCACCTGCGGCGTGGACGTGACGGGCATCACCCTGTCGGAGGAGCAGCTCAAGGTCGCGCGTCAGCGAGCGCAGGATGCGGGCGTCGCCGATCATGTCCGCTTCGAATTGATCGACTATCGCGACATGACCGGCCCGTTCGACCGCATCGTGTCAGTCGGCATGTTCGAGCATGTCGGCACCGCGCATTTCCGCACCTTTTATAACAAATGCCGGGAGTTGCTCGCGCCCGACGGCGTCATGCTGATCCACACGATCGGGCGGGTCGATGGACCCGGCATCACCGATGCATTCACGCAGAAATATATCTTCCCCGGCGGCTATATCCCCGCCTTGTCGGAAATGATCCAGGGCAGCGAAGGCACCCGGCTGATGGTGACGGATGTGGAGGTGCTGCGGATGCATTACGGCCTTACCATCCGCGAATGGTACAAGCGCACCATGGCGCACAAGGCGGACATCGTCGCACTGTATGACGAACGCTTCTTTCGCCTGTGGACTTTCTATCTGGCCGGCGCGGCGACCGTGTTCGAACATGGCGGCATGGTCAATTATCAGGTCCAATATGTCCGCGACCGCCGCGCGCTGCCGATCACGCGCGATTATATGCAGGAGGCCGAAAGCGCCCTGCGCGGACGCTGAACCTTCGCTGACAGCATTATTCCCGCTCGGTTCAGTTGGCGTTCGCCAAGGTGCCTCTCATGGCTCGCCCCGACAGGCGACCGGAGAGAGGAGAGACTATATGACCCTGATCTGGAAAGCGGCCGCAGCATTCAGCCTTGCCGTCGCTGGCGTGGGTGCGGCTGCAACGCCCGCGCAGGCACAATATCACAATGCAGGCTGGCGCGACGGGCGCGATCATCGCTGGGATAATCGGCGTTGGAGCGACCGTCGGCATTGGCGCGGTAACCGCCGCGACTGGCGGCGCCATGGCGGATATTATCGGTCCCATTATCGCTATCGCCCGCGCTGCTGGACGCAATGGCGTTATGATCGCTGGCGGCACCGCGACGTAAGGGTGCGTATCTGTCGCTGATCCGATAGGGCTACGCCGCGCCCTGCCCGGTTGATCGAACGGACAGGTTGCGGCATGGCTGGGGCATGAGCGATCCCATGCCCGTCATCCAGAGCCTGCTAGCGGGCCTGCCGATCCTGTTGCTGCATCTGGGCAGCGCGACCCTGGTGTGGCTGGCCGCGCTTGCCTTATATCTGTGGATCACGCCGCATGACGAATTCGCGCTGATCCGCGCCGGCAATGAATCGGCTGCCATTTCATTAGGCGGCGCGGCGATTGGCCTTGCCGTGCCGCTGGGTTTCTGCCTGGCCGGATCGGTCAATGTCTGGGACGTAATAATCTGGGGCAGCGTGACGCTGGTTCTACAACTGGTCGCCTTTCGCCTCGTCGACTTTCTCATCGGCACCTTATCCGCTCGGATCGAGGCGAATGAGCGGTCGGCGGCGATCTTCCTGGCGATGATGAAGGCGGCGGTGGCCTGTCTGACCGCTGCTGCGGTGGCGGGCTAAGAGCGTATGGCGGGCAAGCAGGGTTGTGGCTGCCTGCCCTTCGCTCTGGGTGCGGTGCTTCTGATCGTGGCCTGGGGCGCGCAGCAAGCCGTCATCCCGCCACTCCAAGTCGAGCAATTCGATCCGCGCAGCCCGCGCCGGCCCATGCCGCAATGGGGCGACGAACAGTTTGTGATCGAGGATCGCCCTGGCGGACCCGCCGATTCCATGGGCACCGCCTTTGCGGTCGATCGGGATGGCGCGTGGTTGACCGCCGAGCATGTTACCCATGGCTGCACCCGCGTCGGACTGGAGGATGGCCGCTTCGCCCGGCCCGTCGCTCGGGTGCTGGAAAGCCGGGAGGGCGATGCGGCCGTGGTGCAGGCCAATCTCACCAGCCCCGACGCGCTCCCCCTGTCCGATCATGTGCCGCAGCCGGGGACTCCGGGCTATCATATGGGCTTTCCGGCCGGCGAACCTACCCTGGTTGTATCGGAACTGATCGGATCGGCCAGCGCCCGGCGCGGCCTTAGCGAAACCGCGCAGCCGATCCTCGCCTGGGCCGAACGCACCCGCCTGCCCGCTGGCGATGGCACGCTTTCGGGCATCAGCGGCGGTCCTGTCCTGTCCGAAGATGGCCATGTCATCGGCGTCAACAGCGCCGCCACCGATCGGCGCGGCCGGATATTGACGACAGCCCCCGATGCAGTCGTCCGGCTCGCTGTCGCCAGTCGGCTGATCGACGAACGGCCCGTCGCCTATCCGATCGAGAATGTCGCCGACGCCAGCCGTCGTTTTGTCGCCTGGCTGGATCAGGGCGTCATCCGCCGCATCTTCTGCAATGTCGACGCGCCGGCGGGCGGTTGACGAGCGCGCAGGCCAGGCGCTAGGCGCTGCCCAACTTTGCAAGGATTTCCATCATGAGCGATACGCCCCCCGATCATCTGTCCACCAATCCCAAGAGCCCCCATTTCGACATGGATGTGCTCCAGCGCGGCATCGGCATCCGCTTCAAGGGCCGTGAGCGCAAGGATGTCGAGGAATATTGCGTGTCGGAAGGCTGGATCCGCGTCGCCGCCGGCAAGACCCGCGATCGTCACGGTAATCCGCTGACGATCAAGCTGAATGGCGAGGTCGAGGCCTGGTTCGAAAATCCGGCCAAGGGCGCTGCCGACGAAAAGGTGTCGGACGGCGAATAAGGGCAAAGGGGCGCCGCGATCAGGCGCCCCTTTTTGCGATCAGTTCACCATCGTCTCGCGCTTCACGTCCGCGATGATGGCGCTCAGACTCCGCTCTACCGGCGTATTGTCGGCAAATTGCAGGATCGCCGGATCGGTGCGCAGATGTGGCGCACGACCGCGCCGTTCCGCCTTGGCTTCGACTATAGCCTGCGCAGTCCGGACCGCGCGGACAGGGGCTCCTTCGCGATCCCAGCGATCGGCGTCCACCCTGGCGAAGCGGATGCTTGCGCCCAACGCAGGATCAGGCGTGAAATCGTGCAGCTTGGCCTTGGACGGATAGATGAAACCGAAGGTCGGATTGATGCGCGCGCCCATTTGCCCGGTCGGGCTGTGCCATACCCGCACCTGACTCCAGTCCCCTTGGTCCGAAACGTCGATCGCCAGCACATCCTCCTCGATCGCGCCGGGCACGGACCAGTTGGCATGGCGAATGAGGATTCGGCGATCGTCCAGCACGCGGCTTACCACCGCGACATGCCCCAGCGCCATTGGGCCGAATGCCCGGAACGCCAGCACCGCGCCTTTTTTAGGCGCATGCCCGCGCTTGAAACGGCCATCGGCCTGATCCCACCAGTTGAGCGCATCGCCATAAAGATCAACGCCCGACACCGTGCGCGCATAGGGCACGCATTGCAGCACCGACGCACCCCATGCTTGCGCGCCCGTCATCCCGGACAGCAACAGCGCGGCTGTCCAGACCATCTTTCGAATCATTTGCGATCCCGAAACGTCTAGAATCGCCCCACCGGGATCGACCCTATGCGCGCGTCGGTTGGCAAAAGGTTAAAGGCTCAGAAAGCAGAGCGGACCGCCGCGCCACCGGTCGTATCAGCCGACGCGATCTGCACCGGCTGGTCGATCGTCTCAGGCGCTTGAGCGTAGATGAAGCCGCGCGCCGGGTTGGAGCGCGTGCCAAGGCCGCCGATCGGGCCATACCAGACGCGCACGTCGGTCCAGTCATTATTGGGCGACACGTCGATGGCGCGCACATCGCGTTCGATGCCACCGCGATAAGACCAGTTGGCATGGGTCAGCAACACTTCGCGATCCCCGACCACTTTGCTGACCATTGCAACATGGCCGACCGGCATCGAACGGCTGGAAGAAAAGGCCAGCACGGCACCGACGCGCGGTTCGTGCCCACGGGCGTAGCGGCCTTCGGCCTGGCCCCACCAGGTATTGGCGTTGCCATGAATGTCGATACCGGAAACCTGGCGGGCGAAGGGCGCGCATTGCAGCGTGCCAGCAGCGGCAGGGACGGAAGCCAATGTCGAAAGCGCAAGAATAGACGCCGCGAAAAACGCGCGAAAACCAGCCAGCATGTGATTGCGACCCCGACTTTTTGCTTAGGCTTGAACCCGATGGCCGCTTTAGGGCAGACGCCGCCGAGCTTGAAAAGTCGCTGGCGACGAATCGTTTTGTCGATGCGTTATGTTGTGGAACGAAAGACATGACCGGCTGTTACGGTCAGTCGCGTTGCGGCCGTCAAGTCGCTGAACAGGCTTGGCTCCGTGCCCGTCATCCATATCTGCCCACCGGTTTCCGCCAGCCGGTCAAACAGCGCCGCGCGACGGAGCGGATCGAGATGCGCCGCCACTTCGTCAAGCAACAGCACCGGGGGCTGTCCGCGTTCGTCGGCGACCAAAGCGGCATGGGCGAGCAGAATCGACAGGAGCAGCGCTTTTTGCTCCCCAGTCGAACACAACGCCGCCGCCTGCCCCTTGGCCACATGCGTCACGGCCAAGTCGTGGCGATGCGGCCCGGACAGGCTGCGCCCGGCGGCTGCGTCGCGGCGCCGCTGTCGCGCCAGGCGCATCGCCAGCGGCTCCTCTCCTTGCGGCTCCGCCTCCTCGATGGCGATCATCGGCCGCGCAAAGGGTGCGTCCGGCTGCCGCGCCAATATATTATTGAGGCGCACGACAAGGTCCGCCCGCGCCGCGCTCAGGGCCAGACCATGGTCGTCCATCTGCGCCTCCAACGCGGACAGCCAGGCCGGATCGGCCGTGCGCAAATCGCCGAGCAACCGGTTGCGCGCGCGCATTGCCGCGTCGTAGCGCGCGCTATGCGCGGCATGGCCTGGATGCAGCGCAAGTGTCAGCCGGTCGAGAAAGCGCCGCCTTCCGCCCGGACTGTCCAGGAACAGCCGGTCCATTGCCGGTGTCAGCCATGTGATCGCGAGATGATCGGCCAGCGCATTGGCGGACGACCCGACGCCGCCGATCCGCACCTGCCGGCGTTCCGGCGCGCTTGCCGCGACGCCAGTGCCCAGCACGACCCCATCGACTTCGGCAGCGATGCCAAAGCCCCCCGCCCCCTCCTGCCGCGCCATCGCGCCCAGCGCCGCGCCGCGCAGGCCCCGGCCAGGCGCCAACATCGACACGGCTTCCAATATGTTGGTCTTGCCCGCGCCATTGTCGC
>NZ_DJDV01000072.1:0-51368 GCF_002431195.1 Sphingobium sp. UBA5915
TGGGGCTGGGACAGCGCTTACGATTCAGTCGATGGACTTCGGGAATGTATCTGGCTTCATTCCGGTGAGGAGCTCGTCCAAGTCATAGGACCGCCCCGCTAGTCAATGACGACGCGCCCTTGCGCATTGCGAATTTGATCGAGCACCCTCTTTACAAGCGCCCAAGGTCCATCGCTGCGAGCATGCGAACGTACCTGCGTGCGAAGATCGAATGCTGCCACCTGCAATCGCGGCGTGTCTCGCTGAATAATATGGGCGGAATAGCCGCTCACCTGCGATAGACCGCTCTCATTGACGACTTCCATGCGCCCGATTTCAAACGCACTGGCTTCATGGCCTCCCGGCCATATTTCGACTTTCACGACAAGCATCTGATCTCCTGCTCAGTCGAGCGTGATATCCTCCCGCGTGCCTCTCTCGCGGAGACGATAGCGGGTGTTCTGAGTACGTATCAGCCCGCGCGGCACAATAAGGCGCATCGGTGTTCGGAGAGCCGAGGTGATGACCCATTTGCCATCAGGGTAGCGCTGGCGTTGATCATTGAAGATTCTCCCCGCCAAGCGCAGTTCCTTGCGGGCCGGATCAAACGTTCTCATACTGGTGACGAGCAGCCATTCAGCGAGGTCAGCATCAGGGGGAACCGGCGACCGAGGCTGTACTTTTGGCATCAGTCATCTCGCCCCCAAAACATCGCAAAGCCGTCATGATCGAGTTCGTCCGGCCGATCTCGCAGTTGCAAATGCTTCGGCAGTGCAAAGGTCGAAGGTATCCCTCGCTCAAGGATCTCTTCCGCAGGAATGGACAAGCTGACGATCCGGGCATCAGCATTTATGATCTGCGTTCGGACCTCGCCCCGCCACGCACGAAGGTTGAGCGAAACCTCGTCAATCTGAGTGATCCCCTCCCGCTCGAGGAACTCCATTAAAGGGCCAGTGATCTGCTCGAGGCTGCTGGGGCTAAGCTTGCCGTTAAATTTCAAGTGCATTGGGTCACCCCTCTGTTTCGACAAGGGCGACCGGCAAAAGCCGGGTGTTGGAAACCTGATCGGTAGAGCAGGCGCATGCGCCTTTACCCTCACGGGTTGGACATGCGCGCATGCCACCCGGCCTCATAGAGAAACCGAGTCTACCGAATTCGGGGTTTCCACGCCCCATCGCCGGGTTTGATCGACGACACTGCGTAGGTCGCAGATCATCCGCGCATCTGCAAGTCGTCAGTTCGCGTTAACAGCGGCTGCTGTGGAGATCCGCGTTAGGCACGATCGTCACGCCAAACGGGTCTCCATCCGCCTGTCGATCTCAATGTACTCCATGTCGATCGAGAATTTCCAGCTATGACGGGCTGGAAGAAGTGCCACTGCTCGGTCGCGGTATCAGCCAAAAAGACGTAATCTGGGCAGTCGCTCCGTCCAGCGAGCGCGGCTTCGAGCGCGCGGCCTATGACCACATGGTTGCTGAGCGCAATGTCGGACCATTCGAGAATGAGGAAGGTCGTATCGCCCAGAACCGTGCATTCAGTCAGCTTGGGCAGTTTCTTGTCCAAGGCCGTCCGCATACGAATCAGTCGCTGTTCCTCAATATCAACCCCTGCCTTTCGCGAGAGAAACAGCGCCCCGTCGTGGCGCCCACTTTCGGACCAGTGCACACGCAGCGACAGCGTTAGCGGGATGCCATCGACGACGGATTCCCGCCGCCCTTGATAGCCGTGCGGGGCGTGATGACGATCCTTACGGAATGGGCACTCTTCGTGAAGCTCCTGGCCGGCTTCGATGATCCAATCGAGCAAACGCTCCCGCAGCTGCTCATGTGTATGTTCCCGGATGCGAGAGCGTGTTTTCCGAAGGAGGCGCATGTGTCCGGCTCTGGCCGGTAGGCGACCGTCCGGTTCCGAGTTGGGTTTCTGAGATAGCTGACGCTCACTCGGTGTCGGCTGCCGACCAGACTCAGTCGTTCACAACTGCTCCCTATAAGGTCTGGGTATGCCGAAAGCGGCCGATCATTCCGGTCCAAGCGGACCATCAGCATCGCGCCCCATCATCGGTCGTCAGCAATCTATCGAGAACGCCCGAACTTTGCGAGACAGCTTGGCGGGCTCAGCCCGATGAAGATGGGCAATATGCCTACGCTACAGCGCTACGATAGCGTCCGCCATGCGATCCACTCACATTGCCCGGCTCCCAGAACAAAATTCTAAGTCGCTTAGAAAACGGCGGTGAGATTGAATGACCCATAGCGCGTCCATCCCTTTGCCGGTGCGTTGGGCGCTTCACGGAGCAAACGCCCCTTCGCCAGCAAAAGCCCATCAAATTCGAAACGTAGTCGATCAGGAACAAGCCAGTAACGAAGCCGCACTTCAACTTGATTCCCGGCAAAGCTTCCCGACAGCCCGCCGGCATCGCGGACGCCGGTCGTAGAAAAACTGTCTTCACGCGCGTCAGCCCACATCGCGCGATAAACGACTAACCAGTCGAGCCGCTTGTTCGGTGTCGCCTCTAGTCGAACACCAGGTGTCACGAGATTGGCGCGCCCGATGGCATTATACAGGCCGGCCGGTGCCAGCTCGGCGCGGCGCATGCCGAAAAGCGTATCGAAGCGCCCGTAATGGCCACCTGGTTTGTGGCCGCTCGCCCGATCGAATTCGATCGATAGGCGCGGTTTCCAAGGACCGGCAAAGCTAAAGCCGACATCCGCGTGCAGAAAGCTCGCCCTTACCAACTGCGAAGGCGCAAGCGCGGCCGTCGACATGCTGATGTGACCGGTCTGATAGAGTGCTTCCATCTCGAAATCGACCTTGCCGGCGCGCGGTTCTGCGATGAGCCGGCCACCGATGGTATCGAGCGACCGATCTCGGGTCGGACGGCCTGGCGCATCGCGCTCCCCCAAATGAAAATAGGTCATCTCAGCCATCGCCGGGCCGATCGCCTTCGCCTTACTGATCTGGCCGCCCCAGAGCACGAGATCGAAACTCTCGCGGTCGAGCCTGACCTTGCTGCTGCGCAGGCTGGCATTGTCGTCAGGAAGCCGAACCTGCGGCAACGTGTATATCAGCGTCGCCTTCCAACCGCCGCGCGCCGATATATCCGCGCGAAGCCCGGAATAGCCATTGGTAGTGTTACGATAGTCGTCGGCGGCGACCAGCCGGCGCGAGCCGAGATTGAGCATCATGCGCCCGGCGGTCAGCGTCAGCTTCGAACCCTTCCCGAACACATTGTCGAAGTCGCCCGCGACATAGGCTTGGACCGGCTCGAGCGTGTTGACCTCGTTGGTGGTGACGGGCGTCCCATCACCCTCGCCCCACACGCGGCTGTCGTAGAGCTCGATCGCCGCACGCCAATGGTCCGAACGATATTCGGCGAGAATGTTGGTGCGCAGGTTCACGAGATCATCGCTTTGATTGAATCCGACACGCGGCTGACCGTCGATGACCTCGTAGCGCAGGCGCATCGCGCCCGAGAGCGACAAGCCGTCGCCTGCCTGCTGCGCCTGCGCGGCGCCTGGAGCGGTAGCCACGACCAGCGCTGATACCAGCCAAGTTAGTTGTGATATATGTGTTCTATCGAATCGCATTGTATGATATACATGCACCATTATGGCATCGATCGAAACTGCGAACTGGCTGGCTCTGCTCCATCAGCTCCCGACCAAGCCACCCTATCTGCGGGTGAAGGTCTGGCGGAGGCTCCAGACGATCGGGGCGGTGCCGCTCAAGAATGCTGTGCACGTCCTTCCCAAGAGCGATGCGAACGAAGCGACCCTACGCGTCTTGCTGGAGGAGATCGTCGTGGCGGGCGGCGACGCCATCCTGCTCGATGCGATCCTGCTGGCGGGACAGAGCGATGCCGACGTGCGCGGATTATTCGATGCCGCGCGCGATGCCGATTATTCCGAGATAGCGCAGGCGGCCCGCCTGCTGCTTGAAACCGGGCCGGCAAGCGGCGCCGAGATCGTGAAGCTGGAGAAGCGCCTCGGCGACGCCGCAATGCTCGACTTCTTTGGGGCACATGGGCGGCAGGATGCCGAGGCTGCGCTCGCCGAGCTTGACCGTCAGCGCTACCAGCATCCCGACGTCAGTCGGTCGATGCCGGCCTCGGACGAACCGCGCGATCTAATCGGTAAAACCTGGGTGACCCGGCGCGGCGTGCATGTCGATCGCATCGCCTGTGCCTGGCTCATCCGCCGGTTCATCGACCGCAATGCAGTCTTCAAGTTCGTCGATGGACGCAGCTATGCGCCCGAAGCCGGAGAGCTTCGCTTCGACATGGCCGATGCAGAGTTCACTCATGAAGAGGATCGGTGCAGCTTCGAGACCATCGTCATGCGCGCAGGCCTGGGCGAAGACGCCGGACTCGTCGCAATCGGCGAGATCATCCACGACCTCGACATTGCTGACGCCAAGTTCAACCGGCCTGAAACAGCGGGTCTCGGCGCGATGCTGTCGGGCGTGTGCGCATCCACCGACGACGATCTGGAGCGTATCGCAAAGGCCGGCGATGCGCTCGACCAGTTCCACGCCTTTTTCAGTGCCCGGAGGGTCGAGCGATGAGCAGCGTTATCACCGACGAGCAGATCGCGCTCCGGCTCAAGGCGCATGATCACGGCATTGCCTTTGGCGAAGCGGTGCGGGTTTGGGCGCGGATCGCAGCACTGAGTTTCGGCGGCCCGGCCGGGCAGATCGCGGTGATGCACCGCATCCTCGTCGATGAGAAACGCTGGATCGGCGAGGAGCGATTTCTCCACGCGCTCAACTACTGCATGCTCCTGCCGGGGCCGGAAGCCCAACAGCTCGCCATCTATATCGGCTGGCTGCTCCACAAGACGAAAGGCGGGCTGGTCGCAGGCACATTGTTTGTGCTGCCGGGCTTCCTCGCGATCCTCGGGCTCAGTTACGTTTACGTATTACTCGGGCATGTCCCGCTGATCGAGGGCCTGTTCTTCGGGCTCAAGGCCGCCGTGCTGGCGGTGGTGGTACAAGCGGTGGTTCGCGTCGGATCGCGCGCGCTCAAGAACAGTGTCATGCGCGGTATCGCCGTCGCCGCCTTCGTCGCGATCTTCTTCCTCGGCGCGCCGTTCCCGCTGATCGTGCTGCTCGCCGGCATTGTCGGCTATGTCGGCGGCCGATCTGGCAGTCCAGCGTTTCGCGGCGGCGGGGGCCATGGTCCGGGCGGCGGCGCGATCGTGCATGACCGTGATACCGCGCTGGGAGAAGCGCTGCCCGAGCATGCCCGCGCCAATCTCGGGTGGTCGCTCAAGATCTCGGGCGCGCTGCTCATGCTCTGGCTTGCACCAGTGCTGGCGCTCGTCCTGTTGCTTGGTTCCGACGACGTCTATGCGCGCATCGCCACGTTCTTCAGCCAGATGGCGGTGGTGACCTTCGGCGGCGCCTATGCGGTGCTCGCCTACGTCGCGCAGCAGGCGGTCGACCAATATGGCTGGCTCAAGCCCGGCGAGATGCTCGACGGGCTCGGCATGGCGGAGACCACGCCCGGGCCGTTGATCATGGTCACGCAGTTCGTCGGCTTCCTCGCGGCCTATCGCGATGCCGGCGGGCTGGCTCCGCTAATCGCCGCGACGCTCGGCGCCATCCTGACCACCTGGGTCACCTTCGTGCCGTGCTTCCTCTGGATCTTTGCCGGTGCGCCGTTCATCGAGCGGCTGCGCGGTAACAAGGCCTTGTCGGCAGCACTGACCGCGATCACGGCCGCGGTCGTCGGCGTCATCCTCAACCTCGCCATTTGGTTCGCGATCCACACGCTGTTCGGCCGCGTGCAGCCGATCGGAATCATGGGCCACCGCTTCGACGCGCCGGTGCTGGCCTCGATCAACTGGCCGGCGGCGCTGCTGTCGGCCGCCGCCGCACTGGCGATCTTCCGCTTCAAGCTAGGTGTGCTCACCGTCCTCGCCGGCTCCGCGGCGATCGGCGCGGCCTGGTTCCTTTTCGCTCAAGGAGTATGAGCCCATGACCGACGTTACACGACGAGGTGCTGTAAAAACCCTTGGAGCGAGCGCCTTGCTCGTCGCCGCAGCCGATGGTGCGGTTGCGCAATCGGGCGTCGCCGCTCCCGTACCCGCCTTCACCGGCAGCTTCCAGCCCAAGCCGCTCAAGTTCGATCCCGCCAAGCTGCCCGGCCTTTCGGAGCGACTGCTGAAATCGCATTGGGAGAACAACTATCAGGGGTCGGTCAAGACGCTGAACGCAGTGCGGTCGCGTCTTGCCTCGGCCCTTGCCGACAAGGATGCGCCGCCAGCGATATATGGCGGTCTCAAGCGCGAAGAGGCGCACCGGACCGGCTCGGTCGTGCTGCACGAACTCTATTTCGACGGGCTTGGCGGCAACGGTCAGGCGGGCGGCCGGATCAAGCAGGCGATCGACGCCGCCTATGGCTCGTTCGCGACCTGGGAGGCCGAATATCGGCGCACTGCCATGTCGCTCGCCGGCGGATCGGGCTGGACGATCCTCTCCTACAATCTCCACACCGGCGCGCTCGGCACCAGCTGGTCGTGGGACCATATGCATGCGCCGGCCGCCGGCATTCCGCTGCTGGTGCTCGATATGTACGAGCACAGCTTCCACATGGACTATGGCACGCAGGCCGCCAAATATATCGACGCCTGGTTCGCCAATCTCGACTGGGAGGAGGTCGACCGGCGTTACGCGCGGGCGGCTGCCATCGCGCGCGGCTGACGAGAGCCCCTCACCAATATTTGGAGATGGCGCGGAACTGGTCGATCGCGTGCTGTGGGCCTTCGCCTTCCTCGGCGTGGACGAGGCAGTGATCGATATGGTCGTTGATCAGCGCTCGCTTGGCGCTGGCGATAGCGTTTTCCACCGCCTGCAATTGCTGGGCGATGTCGACGCAGGCGCGCTCCTCCTCGATCATCCCGACAATGCTCTTGAGGTGCCCCGCCGCACGATTGAGGCGCTTGATGATCGCGGGATGGGAGGAATGGGTCTGATGGGCCATGCAATCCTATCCCACGGGCGACGATCGCTGTCGAGAAAATATCCCCCCGGGGGGATAGACATGTATCCCCCAGGGGGGATATGGGATGTGGGTGTTCGAGGTGCTCGCCAATCGCGTCTATCGCCATCTGTTCCTCGCCCAAGTGATCGCGCTGGTCGGCACCGGCCTCGCGACGGTGGCGCTCGGGCTGCTTGCCTATGACCTTGCCGGCGGCAATGCCGGTGCCGTGCTCGGCACGGCGCTCGCCATCAAGATGGTCGCCTATATCCTCGTCGCGCCGATTGCGGGCGCCTTCGCCGATCGCGTACCGCGCAAGGCCCTGCTGGTGGCGCTCGACCTCGTCCGGGCCGGCGTCGCGGTGTTCCTGCCGTTCGTCAGCGAAGTCTGGCAGATCTACGTCCTGATCTTCGTCCTGCAATCGGCATCGGCCGCGTTCACACCGACCTTTCAGGCGACCATTCCCGATGTGCTGCCGCAAGAGCGCGACTATACCCGCGCGCTCTCTCTTTCCCGGCTCGCCTACGACATGGAGACACTGACCAGTCCGGTCCTGGCGGCCGCGCTGCTCACCGTGATAAACTTCCACTGGTTGTTCTCGGGCACCGCCCTCGGCTTCCTTGCATCGGCCGCGCTCGTCGTCAGCTCCGGCCTGCCCAGCCTCGTCAGTCAATCGACCGCCGTCCGCGACGGCATATATGCCAAGACCACGCGCGGCATCCGCATCTATCTGCGCACGCCGCGTCTGCGCGGCTTGCTCGCGGTCACGCTTTCCGCCGCTGCCGCGAGCGCGATGGTCATCGTCAACACGGTCGTGATCGTCCGCGCGCTCGGGCTCGGCCAGCGCGAGGTCGCGATCACGCTCGCCGCCTATGGCGGTGGTTCGATGCTGGCCGCCTTTGCACTGCCGCGCATTCTCGACCGGTTTTCCGATCGGCGCGTGATGCTGATCGCGTCGGTGGCGCTGGCCATATTGCTCGCGGGCCTTGCCGCAGCCGGCTTGACGGCGCCGGGCCACTCGCTCGCATGGCCGGTCATTCTCATCGGTTGGCCGTTCCTCGGCATGGCTTATGCGGCAAGCATCACGCCATCGGGCCGCCTCATCAAGCGCTCGGCGAACGCCGAGGACCGGCCGGCCCTGTTCGCGGCCCAGTTCGCGCTCAGCCATGTCTGCTGGCTGATAGCCTATCCGCTCGCCGGGCAGCTGGGTGCGGCCTCTGGGTTGTCAGCGGCGTTTGCCGCCATGGCGGGTCTGGCGGCTTTCGGTACGGTTGCGGCTTTGCTGGTCTGGCCGGCACGCGACGCGACCACGGTCGAACACAATCATGACGATCTTCCGGCCGATCATCCGCACTGGCGCGATCACGGAAAGTCGGGACACGACTATGTGATCGACGATCTTCATCCACGCTGGCCGCGCCGGTCATGACAGCAATATTTGCGATAGTGCGGGATTACTTGCCGCTCATGCACCGTGGCGATAGGTTGCGCGCCATGGCCCGACCGTTGGTCCTTGCTTCCCGCCGCGCGCCGGCGAGCCGTCTGCAGTGCGTCGCCGCATTGTTGGGACTGCTCGCCATGATCGGCGTGATCGGGCTTGCGACCTGGCATGACGGCCTGCCGCACAGCCATGCGCCAGTTCATGCCGCGAGCATCGATACCGACCACCATGACCATGCTCCCTCGGATCAGCCCGATCCGTCGGACGCGCTCCATCTGGCAGCTCATGCCGTTGCCCAGACCGTGGACCTCTCTTCGCGACCGCTGGTTAGCGTAACGCTGTTCATCGTGTCGCTGCGCTGGACGCTGGTCACCACCAGCCTGCCGGTCTCGGCGAGGCCCGTCGAGATATTGCGACCCCCACGCGGCTGAACGCTCGGCGCCGATCTGGCGCGCGTTCGACATGCCGTTAAGGGGATTGATCCATGAGAGCCTATTCAGGCCGGCTGCCGCGCATTGCGGTGACCGGCATGCTGGTCGCGAGCGGCGCGCTGCTGCTTGTCCAGTCAGTGCGCGCGCAGGTTGCGCCGCCCTTCGCCACCTTGCTGCGCGACAGCGAGAACGCACCCCGTTCGGCAGCGATTGCCGCCGATGTCGCTCGCGCCGAAGGGCTTGCCGAACAGGCTCGTGCCCGCCCCAACCCGACCGTCAGCGTGATGGCCGAGAACATCGCGGGCCGCGCGCCCTATCGCGGCTTCGACGGGGCGGAGAACACGCTCCAGTATAACCAGCCGTTCGAACTGGGCGGCAAGCGCTCGGCGCGTATTGCTGCCGGAGAGGCCGAGGTTGGCGTCGCGAGAGCAAGAGCCTCGGGTGCCAGGGCGACCTATGCCCACGATCTCGCGCTCGCCTACGCCATGGTTGAAATCGCCCAGCGCCGCGTCGAACTGGCTGATGACGAGGTCGAGGAAGCCGAGGCCGACCTGAAGCTCGCACGCGCGCTGGTTGATGTCGGCAAGGAAGCAAGATTGCGGAGTCTTCAGGCCGAGTCCGCGCTGAACGCGCTGCGGGCCGATCGCGACCTCGCACGCGCCAATTTGACCGGCGCGCTGGCGCGGCTGTCCGCCCTTGCCGGTGCGCCCCAGACCTTTACCGGCATCAGCGGCTCGGTGCTCGCCATGTTCGAGCGGCCGGCGATCGTCGGCCCGGTCGATGCCGGCAGCTCGGCGATCTACCGGTTGGCGCTCGCCGAACGCGACGCGGCGGCGCTGCGCATCCGGGTCGAGGAGAAGCGCGCAATCCCGGACGTCACCGGGCAGCTCGGCGTGCGCCGTCTGGAGCGCGACAATGCGACCGCGATGATCGTCGGGGTCTCGGTGCCCCTGCCGCTGTTCGACCGCAATCGCGGCAATGTCGCCGCGGTCCGCGCCGAGGCGCAGGGAGCGGCCTCGCGCGCCGAGGCTGCGCGGATCGAGACCGAAGCCGAACTGCGCGGCGCCATCGCCCAGGCCGAGGCGAGCGAGAGCCGCGTGACGGCCGCGCAAGCGTCGCTCGCAACGGCCGATGAAGCCTATCGGCTCGCCCGGATCGCCTATGAATCCGGCAAGGCACCGCTGATCGAATTGCTCACCGCCCGCCACAATCTCGGCAGTGCTCGCGGGGTCGTGCTCGACACGCTCGCCGCGCGCTTCGCCGCCAACGCTACGCTCGCCCGCCTCCAGGGCCGCACCATCACCGGAGACCTGATCCCATGACCTCCGACAAGAACCGCCTGTATATCGGCTCCGCCGTCGCTCTCCTGCTTGCCGCCGGCGCCGGGTTCGGCATCGCCCGTTTCACCCAGCCCGCGCCACCCGCTGCGCAAACCCCCGCCGCCGAGGCGAAGCCGGGCGACGATGTCGCCATCGACGCTGCTGGTATCCGCAGCTCGCAGATCGTGGTGGCGCAGTCTGCCTCAGGCGAACTCGACGCCGCGATCGCAGCCAGCGCCACGGTGGATTCGACTCCCGACGCCGAAGCGGTGCTGACACCGCGCGCGGCCGGTACCGTCGTTCGCATCTTCAAGCGCATCGGCGATCCGGTGCGCGCAGGCGAAACGCTGGCGCTGGTCGAGAGCCGCGACGCTTCGGCGATCGCCGCCGACCGCTCGGCGGCAAGTGCCCGGGTCACGCTCGCCACGAAGCAGCTGGCGCGCGAGCGCAGCCTGCTGGCCCAGGGCGTCAGCCCGCGCGCCGATTATGAAACCGCCGAAGCCAATCTCGCGGTTGCCCGCGCAGATGCGATGCGTGCCAGCGCCGCCGCAGGGGCCGCGCGGGTGGCGGGTGACGGCCGCTCGGTCGCAGTGGTGAGCCCGGTCAGCGGGCGCGTGACCGCCGCGTCGGCAAATCTTGGCCAGTTCGTCTCCGCCGAAGCTGAGTTGTTCCGCGTCGCCGATCCCAGCCGGTTGCAGATCACGGCGAGCGTGCCGCCCGCTGATGCGACCCGCGTGCGGGTGCGTGACCGCGTCGAGTTGAGCCTCGCCGATGGCGCGATCATCGCCGGGCGGGTCCGGTCGTCGACCGGGGTCGTCGATGCGCAAACTCGGGGGGCGACCGTCGTCATCGAGGCGAGTGCCGGGAGCAGCGTGCTTGCGCCAGGGCAGCTCGTGCAGGCGCGTATCTTCGCCAGTGGCGGCGCGACCAAAAGCGGCGTGATGGTGCCACAGGATGCGGTGCAGACGCTCGGCGAGCGCACGGTAGTGTTCGTTCGCACAGCCGCCGGGTTCAGGGCGCAGACGGTGCAGGCAGGCGCGCGCAGTGGCGGGCTGGTCGCGATCGTCTCCGGCCTCAAGGGCGGGACACAGATCGCTACGACCAACGCCTTTCTGCTCAAGGCCGAACTCGAGAAGGAGTCGGCGGAATGATCGGTCGCATCCTTGCGCTCTCGGTTCGCGGACGATGGCTCGTCGCGTTCCTCACGCTCATCGTCATCGGCTTCGGCGCGTGGCAGATCACCAAACTGCCGATCGACGCGGTTCCCGACGTTACCAACCGGCAGGTGCAGATCAGCACCTTCGCGCCCACGCTCGGTCCAGTCGATATCGAGAAACAGGTGACCTTCCCGGTCGAGACCGCGCTCGCCGGTATTCCCGGGCTGCAGATGACGCGCAGCTTCTCGCGCAACGGCTTCAGTCAGGTGACCGCCGTGTTCGAGGATTCGACCGACATCTATTTCGCGCGCCAGCAGGTGACCGAGCGGATCGCGCAGGCGAAGGACAGCCTTCCGGCCGGCGTCCAGCCCAATCTCGCGCCGCTCAGCACCGGCCTTGGCGAGATTTTCTTCTATTCGGTCGCCTTTCGTCACCCCGACGGCAAGGGCGGTGCCGAGCATGTCGATGGCAAGCCCGGCTGGCAGACCGACGGCAGCTACCTCACGCCCGAGGGTGAGCGGCTGACTACCGAACTGGCGAAGGCAGCCTATCTGCGCACCGTGCAGGACTGGATCATCCGTCCGCAGATGCGCAACGTGAAAGGCGTTGCCGGCGTCGATTCCAACGGCGGCTATGTGAAGCAATATCTGGTCGAGCCGAACCTCAATGCGCTCGCGACCTACGGCCTCTCGATCACCGAGCTGGCCGATGCGCTGGAGAAGGCCAATTTGTCGGCAGGCTCCAACTATGTGCGGCGCGCCGGTGAAAGCTTCCTTGTGCGTGCCGACGCGCGGCTCCGCTCGATCAGCGAGATCGAAGAAGCGGTGGTCGCGACCCGCGGCGGCACCCCGGTGCGGGTCAAGGATGTCGGGCAGGTCGTGATCGGCGGCGCGGTGCGAACCGGCTCGGGCAGTCGCATGGGATCGGAGGCGGTCATCTCGACCGTGCTGATGCTGGTCGGCGAGAATAGCCGCATCGTCGCCAACAGCGCCGCCGAGCGCCTGACCGAGATTAACAAGGCGCTGCCGCCCGACGTCTTCGCCGAGCCGGTCTACAACCGATCGAAGCTGGTCAACGCGACGATCGCGACGGTCGAGAAGAACCTCGTCGAAGGCGCATTGCTGGTCATCGTTATCCTGTTCCTGCTGCTCGGCAATGTCCGCGCGGCCCTGATCACCGCGGCGGTCATCCCGATCACCATGTTGATGACGGCGGCGGGGATGAATGGCCTCGGCGTCTCGGGCAATCTCATGAGTCTGGGCGCCCTCGACTTCGGCCTGATCGTCGATGGCGCGGTGATCATCGTCGAGAACGCCCTGCGGCGCCTTGCCGAACGACAGGAGCATGAAGGGCGGTTGCTGAGCATGGACGAGCGGCTTGAAGAGACCACGCTTGCGGCCAAGGAGATGATCCGCCCAACTGTCTATGGCCAGCTCATCATCTTCCTCGTGTTCGTGCCGTTGCTCACCTTCCAGGGTATCGAGGGCAAGACCTTCTCGCCGATGGCGGTGACGCTCATGGTCGCGCTGGCGAGCGCGTTCGTCCTGTCGCTGACTTTCGTTCCGGCGATGCTGGCGATCCTCATCAAGGGCAAGGTCAGCGAGACAGAGGTCAAGCCGATCCGATGGTTCAAGGAGAAGTACGCCCCGCTGCTCGAACGCGCAGTCGCTCGCCCTTTGCCGTTCGTACTCGGCGGCGCGGGCATATTCCTCGCGGCCGTGCTCGCGTTCGGGCTGCTCGGTGAGGAGTTCATGCCTCAGCTCGACGAGAAGGACATCACGGTCACCAACTTCCGGGTGCCGTCCGCCTCGATCGATCAGTCGACGCAGATGCAGCTCCAGATCGAGAATGCCCTCAAGACCCTGCCCGAGGTGGCGCTGGTCTTTTCCAAGAACGGCAACGCCGATCTCGGCACCGATCCAATGCCGCCAAATGCTTCGGACACCTATGTCATTCCCAAGCCCGAGAGTGAGTGGCCGGCCGAGGTGCGGAGCAAGGAGGATATCCTCAAGCGCATCGAGGCGCGGATGAAGCCGCTGATCGGCAACCGCACCGAGATTCAGCAGCCGATCCAGATGCGGTTCAACGAGTTGATTGCGGGCGTGCGCGCCGATGTAGCGGTCAAGCTTTATGGCGACGATCTCGACCAGATGAGCGGTGAGGCGCGGCGCATCGCGGGCGTGCTGCGCTCGATCCCCGGTGCGGGAGATGTCAGCGCCGAACAGACCGACGGTGCGCCGACGTTCGACGTCAAGATCGATCGACTGGCGGCGGCCCGCTACGGTCTGACGGTCGAGGAGGTTGCGAACACGGTATCCGCGGCGCTCGGCGGTCGCGAGGCCGGCCTTCTGTTCGAAGGCGACCGACGCTTCTCGGTCGTGGTCCGGCTTCCCGACGCGCAGCGCGACGATCTCGAAACGCTGGGGGCTATCCCGATCATGCTGCCCGCTTCGGACGGGCAGGTCGCGCGATCGATCCCGCTGAGGGAAGTGGCGCGGTTCAGCTACACGCAGGGTCTCAACCAGATCAGCCGTGAGAATGGCAAGCGCATGGTCACCGTTCAGGTGAATGTTCGCGGTCGCGATCTGGGCGGGTTCGTCTCGGACGCGCAGGCACGGATCGGGGCGATGACGCTGCCGCCGGGCATGTACACGGAATGGGGCGGCACGTTCGAGAGCCTGCAATCGGCACGGCTGCGGCTTTTGATAGTCGTGCCGATCTGCTTCGTCGCGATCTATGCGCTGCTCTATCTGGCGCTTGGCGGGTTTATTCCCGCAGCCATCGTGTTCTCGGCCGTGCCGATGGCGCTTGCGGGCGGCGTCTTCGCGCTGCTGTTGCGCGGCATCCCGTTCTCGATCACTGCGGCGGTAGGGTTTATTGCATTGTCAGGCGTCGCGGTCCTCAACGGCCTCGTGATGATGAGCGCAATCAGTAAGCGACGGGACGACGGTGCGGGCGGGGACAAAGCAATCATCGATGGCGCCATGGAGCGCGTGCGTCCCGTGCTGATGACGGCACTGGTCGCAAGCCTCGGGTTCGTTCCGATGGCGCTAGCAACCGGAACTGGCGCGGAAGTTCAACGACCATTGGCGACCGTCGTGATCGGAGGTCTCATAACCTCCACGGCGCTCACATTGCTCGTGCTTCCGGCAATTGCTGCATTCGTCGATCGATGGCGGACCCGATTTGATGGAGTGCAAGCGCAGACCCCAGTCATTTCACAATCTGGCTGAGACGTCGCAGCTGCGGCCGCTTTTGACAATAGCCGCCATTGGCGCTGCGGGCGCCAAATGGCGGCTTAGTCCCAGCCCCGGTCACAAGCGGACTGGCGACTCATGGGCACGCCATTTTCCCAGTTGAACGGCTTGGTTGGGCGCGTAGAAGCCTTTGCCGCCCTCGACCCATCGTTGCCTTTCAGGTTCTCATTTCAGTTTCCCAGAACCAAACATTCTCTGGAGCCCCGACCACGGCGGAAAGCCGGTGTAAACGACTGTCCAATCAGGAGCCGGATTGCGGGAATAGCTGACGCTTACTCTGACTCCGCTGCCGACGAAAAAAGGTCGTTTAGATCTGCCTGGCAGACGTCCAAATCAAAAAGCAACTGTCGATGGGGCGCCACTAGGGCAACTGCCTGATTGCCTCAATTTGGACATGAGCGAGGAAGCATCTCAGTCTTCCCGCAAAATCTTTTCCTGCATGTGAGAGCAGTAGGAGCAAAGCCCTTCATCGAGCCCGTCTAGATAATCCTGTATGCTGATGCCTGCTCCGCAGCGAAAACATTCAGCGTTAAAATCCAAAGCTTCGCCGCAGTTCGCACAACCGTCTTCCCCTTCCAACAACGTCGACCGCCCGCAAACGGGACACTGATAGATCGGGCCATCCTCGAATGCATCCTTGTAACGGACATACGCCTCGGCTCCATGCGCCTTCTCGATCGCCTGTTCGATGGCATCGGCTACATCTACATCTTGCCCGCAGGTCTTGCAGCGCAGCTGTGCGTAATCTTGGCTCTCGTTTTCGGGTTCGACCTGCTCGACGAGCTCGGACTGACAATCTCCGCATTTGATGACTTCAGCCATGATTGAGGAAGATCGCCATCTAATTTTCTCTAGTGTGGCCCGCGCTTCCCGGAGCTCTTGGTCGTACAACTCCTTAGTTTCCAGCATGGTTGTCCATGCTTCTCCCAAAAGCGCGACTGGATCTTCCTCCATCTGGCGAAACAGGGAAGCCACAACCGGAAAACCCTTGCTGATCGCCGCGCGGATCGCGGTCGCCGACTCCGATGTGTAGTGATGTTCCATATCGTTGCGGATGGTGTTGAGCGCTTTGAGCGCCTTATGGTCCAAGGATATTCCGAAATCTTTGGCGCGTTCACCGATTTGCTGAAAGTCTATGGTCGAATGGCCTACTTGTGCCAGCTCGATGCCGCCCTGACCGTCTGGCACAGGCTTAAGCTTGGCACCAATGACGTGCTGCGGATCAGCATTCGGGACTGCTCGGATCAGCGCCTCCTTCGCAAGCAGGAGCACACCCGCATAGAAATTACGGACCGCTGAAATATCGCGATCGTGATCCTGCTGGCGGAAATCCTCGACTCCCATCCGGATCGAAGCAGTCGCGTTCTCTAACAATGAAGGCATAGTCTCTCAGGAGATTGCAATGAATGCCTGCCAATTAGATGATTGGCGATGATTCTTCTATCGGCCAAGCGAAGTTCGGGGCGAGGAAACTGACTCGCTCCGGCAGTGAGGCATAACTCAGCGTGTAGACAAAGTGTTGAGTGGAGGAAATGGACGTGATGATATGTCGCGTAGGAACGACCCGCATCAGCGAACTTCCGCCCCGCCCAATAGAGATTTCCGTCAGTGCTCAAACTGAAAGTGCAAGAGCTATGCCTGTCTACTTCATCTACCAATTGAGCGCTGGCGAGCCGTTGCTGAAAATTGGACGCGCCAAGGACATTTAACAGCGCCGCGACGCGCTACAGACCGGAAATCCGCATACGCTGGTGCTGGTTGGGTGGATTGAGTCCAATACGGAAAGCCTCCTTGAGGCAGAGTTGCACCGCAAGTACCATGCCCACCGCGTCGCAGGCGAGTGGTTCCATCTCGAGCCCGGCAAAATTCTGGAGGATCTGGTGCACGCCGGCAGCGATGGCTTCGTCGCTCGGCATGCCGACGCATTCGAAATCATCGGCCATGATCGTGACGCCGTCCCAGAATATCTCGGTGTCTGGGAATGGGCGGACCTCGAATTCGAAGAATGCTGTCCATTCTGTGGTGCCATGTGCGGGATGCACTTCCAGGAGGCATCCCAAGCCTATCATTGCATCAGCTGCGGACGTCTGAGCGACTTCTCCCATCAGACGCCAGACTTCGACACTGAAGAGGCATATCGCGCCTGGCTGGCGGACAATCCTCCGGCTCCCCCCACAGGAATGGACCGGCTCGCGATTTTGGGCGGCGCACCGGATTATCCCGAGCATCTTCGCCGCAATGGACGTCTGCGTTAGTCCGTCAGCGCCAAGCTGAGATCCGTGATCGCATCTACATCTCGATCCAGAGATGATTGATCTGGATTGGTTCGAGGCCGACGCACCGGTGATGGCGCGATCGCAACGCTGCCGTGCGCCGCAGAAGACCACCTAACTTCGCCAGCGTCGCCGCCCGGTCGAATTTGTCCAACCGCGCGGCGAGCCTCGGCAGGCGCTGCTCGACCGCGCCCACCGTCATTGCGCCGCCCGCCGACATCATCGCGTCAAACATCATTTCCATGCCAGCCATCGACCTCTCCTCGCCCGGCGAAGCTGACGCGTTATAGCGAAGGGCCGACGAAACACCCTGGAGATGGTGGCGACAACAGCGCCGCGAAAGAGCGGTTGTGAAATTGGGAAAATCCACAACGGTCTCACGGCTTGGCTTTGGCTTCCCAACTCAGATGCGGCAGCAGGTCAGGCGCCAATAGTGTTGCGTCTCAAGAATTTGGCGTCACATTATATAGCCCAAAAGCCGGGAGGGTCCGCGTGCACATCGAGTTTGTCGAGATTGCCAATTTTAGGAAGCTGCTGTCCGCGCGTGTCGATCTTTCTACCACAACAACGCTGTTTGTCGGGGCAAACAATAGCGGCAAGACCTCGGCGATGCTTGCAATGCGGCGGTTCCTCTCGCCGCGACGCTGCCCGTTTGAGATTCACGACCTGACTCTATGCCACTGGCCGAACCTTATTACGCTCGGTGAAAGCTGGATTGCAGCACGCGATGCGGATGAAGTCGTCGATCTGACGATCGCACCGTGGGTGAGTTCGTTGCCGACGCTCGATCTCTGGCTTCATGTCGAGACGGGCGAGATGCACCATGTGCGCGATCTCATACCGACGCTAGACTGGGAGGGCGGCCGTCTCGGGGTCCGGCTACGGTACGAGCCCAAAGATCTCGGGCTGCTCTACAAGGATTTCATGGGCGCCGTGACCGATGCCGAGGCCATGAAGGCCGCTGCCATCGCCGCGGTCGCGGTCGAGCACCCGGACGTCGATCCGCAGCCCGACCCGCCCAAGCTAACGGTATGGCCGACCAACCTGATCGACTTTCTCAGCAAGCGGCTCTCTGCGCATTTCACGATCCGCGCCTATACGCTCGATCCGGCGCTGCTTGTCGACCCGGTCAAATCACAGGCCCAACCGCAAGCACTGCCTCTCGCCTCGTTGCCGATCGAGGGCGATCCGCTGAAGGGTCTTATCCGGGTCCATGATATCCCCGCCCAGCGCGGCTTCGGCGAAGAGCAGTCGGGGGACGATGATGACGATACGCCGGTGTCCGCATCGAGCAACCGGCTCTCGGACCAGCTGCGCAGCTATTATGCGAAGCATCTCGACCCGACCAAGGGCCCCGACCCTAAGGATCTCGGTGCTCTGCAGGCAATTGAAGCTGCGCAGGACGCCTTCGATAAGCGGCTGACCGAAAGCTTCACGGCGGCGTTCAGCGAGGTCGAGGGCATGGGCTATCCCGGCGTCACCGATCCCCGGCCTCGAGTCTCGACGCGGCTCAAGGCAATTGACGGGCTCAACCACTCAGCCGCGGTCAGCTTTGAAGTCGATGTCATCGCAGAGGATGGTGTGACCATGCCGCTTCTACGGCTACCCGAGGCTAACAACGGCTTAGGCTATCAGAACCTCATCTCGATGATCTTTCGGCTTATGAGCTTCCGCGACGCCTGGATGCGGGTGGGCAAGGCCTCAAAGGGCGGTGTCATTAATAGCACCGAACCATTGCACCTCGTGCTCGTCGAAGAACCCGAGGCGCATCTGCACGCCCAGGTGCAACAGGTCTTCATCAAAAAGGCCTATGCGGTGTTGCGCGCGCATGACGACCTGATCGGCAATGACAAGCTGCGCACCCAGCTCGTCGTCAGCACCCATTCGAGCCACGTCGCACACGAGACGTCGTTCGCCTGCCTGCGTTACTTCCGCAGGCTGCCGGCCGGCATGGTGGCAAAAGTGCCGGTCTCGACGGTCATCAACCTCTCCGAGGTATTCGGGACCAGCAACGATACCGAGCGGTTCGTGACGCGCTACCTGCGTGCTCAGCATGCCGATCTGTTCTTCGCCGACGCGGCCATCTTGGTCGAGGGTCCGGCCGAGCGCATGCTGCTGCCGAACTTCATCCGCGCGCATTACGACGAGCTCAACCAATGCTACATCACGCTGCTCGAGATTGGCGGCAGTCACGCGCATCGCTTGAAATCGCTGATCGATCATCTTGGCCTACTTACCCTTATCGTTACCGACCTCGACACGCTCGACAAAACGGGCGGCGCATCGGTGCAGCCGGCAATGGGTGTTGATCAGAAAACCAACAATGCGACCCTCAAGACCTGGGTGCCGGGCACCGATGACGTCG
This sequence comes from Sphingobium sp. UBA5915, assembly GCF_002431195.1. NCBI lineage: Bacteria > Pseudomonadati > Pseudomonadota > Alphaproteobacteria > Sphingomonadales > Sphingobiaceae > Sphingobium > Sphingobium sp. UBA5915. The sequence continues at coordinate 19,202 of NZ_DJDV01000072.1, forward strand.
ACACGCTGCTCGATGCACCAGTCGCGTATAAGATCCAGTCGCAGCCTGAAGATCAGCTCTTTGCGGTGCGTGTCGCTTATCAGACCCCGCTTACCGTGACGCTGCCGGGAACCGATGCCCCGGAGATCGCTCTGCCCTACACGTTCGAGGACGCGCTGGTGTTCGAGAATTTGGCGTTCTTTGCTGCGTTGAAGGGCACCGGTCTCGTACGCAAGTTCAGCGACGCAATCGAGGCAGGCGGCGGGGCCGCCGCAATCGGCGAGCAGATGTACCTTGCCCTCAAGAATGGCAAGAAGGCTGAATTCGCCCTTGACGTGATTGAGACCGAAGGATTCAAAGATCTTGTCGTTCCGCGATACATCGCTGAAGGGCTCGAGTGGCTGCTACTGCAGCTCAAGAAGAAGCGCGTCGAGATCCTGCCCAAGGTGGAGGTAGCCGTGTGAGCACCGTGCCTGACGATGATGTCTTTGACGCTAAGGCCGACGAGACCATCCTTGCCTGCCTTGATCTCGACAAGCCTAAAAGCTTCTTCCTCTATGCCGGTGCGGGGTCCGGCAAGACGCGATCGCTGGTCGAAGCGATCCGTATCGTGTGCCGTGAACAGGGGCGGCGTCTCTCGCTCGCCGGACAGAAGATTGGTGTCATCACCTATACCAATGCCGCCTGCGACGAGATTAAGCAGCGTCTTGAGTTCGATCCCCGCGTAGAGGTCTCGACCATCCACGCCTTCGCCTGGTCGCTGATCGGCGGCTACGACGGTGACATCCGCAAATGGGTCGCTGCCCGAATGCTGCAGGACATCGCGGAACTGGAAAAAGCGCAGGCCAAGGGCCGCGCGACGAGCAAGGCCGCGATCGATCGTGCCCGTTCGATCGAGAGTAAGCGCCGACGCCATGCCGGGCTCGATGCTATTCAGCGGTTCATCTACAGCCCAACCGGAGACAACCGCACACGCGATGCCCTCAATCATGCCGAGGTGATCGCGATGACAGCGGAGTTCTTGACGGCCAAGCCTGGTCTACGTCGGCTGTTAGTTACGCGATTTCCAATCCTGCTGATTGACGAGAGCCAGGACACAAGCCGACGGCTGATGGATGCGCTGCTCGACGTTCAAGCGGCGCATCGCGAAAGCTTCATCCTGGGCCTGTTCGGTGACACGATGCAGCGCATCTATGCCGATGGAAAGACCGGCCTTGCCGAAGCCATTCCAGAAGACTGGGCAAAGCCGCGTAAAGAGATGAATCACCGCTGTCCGACGCGGGTCATTGAGCTTATCAACAAGGTTCGGCGTGACGATGACGGCCAAGAACAGCGGCCGCGCGCCGATGCGCAACCGGGGGTAGCCCGGCTCTTCCTGCTTCCCCATACGACCGCAAACAAGTCAGCGGCGGAAGCAGCGATCGCGCAACGAATGGCTGATATTGCTGGAGATCCAGCCTGGGCAGACGGTTCGGAAGCGATAAAGACGCTGGCGCTTGAGCATATGATGTCGGCGCGCCGGTTCGGGTTCGAGCAGTTCTTCGAACCGCTCTATGCCGTCCAGCGTATCAACACCGGGCTGCTCGACGGGACTGGTGCTGGCCTGGGCATCTTTACGCGTGAGATCCTGCCGTTGGTCAAGGCCCTACGAGTTGGCGATCGGTTCGCGACGGCGGCAATAATCCGCAAGACCTCGCCGCTGCTTGACCGTGACGCGCTGAGGGATGCCGGCGAGGCGCAGCAGGACCTGCTCGATCGAGCGAAAGGGGCCTGTTCGGGGCTGCTGGCGCTGGTCGACGGGCAACCCTCGGCGAGCCTGCGTGACGTGTTGCGCTATGTCGCCGAGCACCGATTGTTCACTGTGCCGGACGTGCTGTTGCCCTTTGCCGCCGCCGACCCCGACCCCGACCCGGTAGACGGGAACGACGCGGACGAGGACGAGGAAGAAATCGACATTAAGAGTGAGATCGCCGCCTGGCGGCAAGCGCTTGAGGCGCCGTTCGGTCAGATCGACAAATATGACCGCTATGTCTGCGGCTTTTCGCAGTTCGACACCCATCAGGGCGTGAAGGGCTTGGAGTTTCCAAGGGTGATGGTCGTCATCAGCGACGAGGAGGCTCGCGGCTTCTTATTCAACTATGACAAGTTGTTCGGCGCAAAGGGGAAGAGCAAGACCGATCTCGACAATGAGGCGGCAGGCGAAGAGACGACAATCGATCGTACACGGCGCCTTTTCTATGTGACGTGCAGCCGCGCCGAGCGGAGTTTGGCAGTCGTCTATTACGCTGAGAATCCCACAGCATCGCGCGACGCGCTGCTGCAGCAGGGTTGGTTCGCAGAAGATGAAATCGAGATTGTGAACTGAGGCCGAGTGTCACAACCGAGTGGTTGCGAAACCTGTCAAATAGCCGCATTTTGCCTCCCGCAGCTGAAAGCAATATGTCAGCAGGCGGTCCAATCTCAGTCGGCCAAAAAGATTAGCGGTGCGATCGCAGAACGTCGGTATTTGACAATGCCCGCCGTTCGTCGCTTCGTCGGTGAATGGCGGTTTTGTTCCACGATGCGGAGTTTCGCTTTCAGCAGCAGCCGACGAGTCGCCGTCAAATGAGGCGAATGCTTGGTTCTCGCAAACCGCAAACGCCACTATTTCGCTGGACAGAAATGGACACAACGATATAGTTGTGTTCATGATACCAGACTTGATCGAGCTGGGCTCACCTTGCCCTTGGGCCGTGCTGCCGCCCGGCATTCACGACACGACCCTCGCTGAGGTAGAGGCTCGCTTCGCGACCACACCTCATCGCAAGTGGCTGTTCGATGGCTTCGTCCGCATGGTTCAGGTTCTGGCCGCCGCCGGCTGCCGTTATGTTTATCTGGATGGAAGCTTCGTGACCGCGAAACCGCACCCCGGTGACTACGACGGCTGCTGGGAGCATGTCGGGGTCGACCCGGCCAAGCTCGATCCGGTTCTTCTCGATTTCGACAACAAGCGAGCAGCGCAAAAAGCAAAATACCTCGGTGAGATGTTCATTGCCGGAATGCCCAACGGGCCGGGCGCACCCTTTCTCGACTTCTTCCAAGTCGAGAAGTCATCCGGCCAAGCCAAGGGCATTCTCCGCATTCCGCTCGCGCCGCTGAAAGGAGCGACGCCATGATCACCAACGAAAAGCAGTACAGGTCGTCGAAGGCTTCGATCGAAAAGCTCGCGGAAGCCTTTGCCGCACTCGAGACGCCGACCAGCGACTTCCCTGAAGTGTTCGCGAAGGCGCAGCGCTCGGCACTGCGCAGCCAAATCGACGAACTCGAGGAGGACGTGCGCTTCTACGAAGACCTCCGCGCGGGCAAAATTTCGGAATTCTCGGCGGATAGCCTTCACGATCTTCCTGATATCCTCATTCAGGCCCGCATCGCGCGCGGCATGAGCCAGAAGGATCTCGGGGATTTCCTCGGCGTCGCCGAACAGCAAATCCAGCGCTACGAATCCGACCGCTATCGCATGGCAAGCCTCGACCGACTCACGGAGGTGGCCGACGCCCTGAACGTGCGCATCGTCGAGCGCGCCCAACTGGTCGGAGGCCCGAGACTCGATAGCGTCGATCCGACGGTTTGGCAGGCATTCCCGGTCGCCGAAATGTATAAACGCGGCTGGTTCGAGGACTTCTCGGGCACGCTCTCACAGGCAAAGAAGACTGCCAGCGATCTAATCCCGTCATTCCTGCGGGGTACTCACTCGCAGTTTGCGCCGATGGCCCTTCACCGCAAGTCGGTACGATCGAGCGGACAAGTCCATGAAGCCTCCATTGCCGCTTGGGAAGCGCGAGTTCGGGCACTGGCCGATCGAAATCCGCCCGACTGCGCGTTCGACCGAGACCGTCTCACTGCGGAATGGGTGCGCGGCCTGGTCGGGCTCAGTCTGGAACACAATGGACCACGCCTTGCAGCCGACTATCTGCGCGATGTAGGCATATCGCTGGTGATCGAACGCCACCTGCCAGGCACGTTGCTTGACGGTGCCGCGCTGGCGTCAGCCGATCATCATGCCATTGTCGCGATGACCCTGCGTCACGACCGGCTCGACAACTTCTGGTTCACGTTGCTCCACGAGATCGGCCATCTGAAGCTGCACATCCGGTTGGGAGAATACGCGGCGATCTTTGACGACAACGACTCGCCGGCAGCCGACAAGGTTGAGCAGGATGCCGACTATTTTGCGCAGGAAGCCCTGATCCCAGAGGCAAACTGGAACCTTGCTGTGTCGCGCTTCACCCGCAACGACAAGGCGGTCGTGGCCGATGCCAAACGCTTTGGCGTGGCACCTGCGGTGATCGCTGGCCGGATCCGGCGGGACGCGAATGACTACACGCTGTTCCGGACGCTCGTCGGCAATGGCGAAGTTCGCCGCCAGTTCGATATTTGAGGGACGACGACATGCCAATTACGCACACCGACTACGTGCCGATCCTCAAATGGCGGCAGGGCGAGTACCAAGCGCTCTTTCGCCTGCCGGACGCCGTTAAGGACAGGACCGTTCCTCTTATCGAGATCACACCCCCGGATTTCGATTTCGAGGCGTGGACACCTTCGAAGTCGATCGACGATCACGTTGCAAAGTTTGCCGCTCGCTTTCGAGCCAAATGGGGAACGCGCCTCGCGCTGCTCGACTGCGGCCTGCTGGATCCGGCTGAGGTGATGCAGGGCGGAAAGCATCCAATGCTATACCTGTGCGAGGAGGCTTTCGCACAGGGAGCCACGCTTGTCCCGGTCATTAGACTGAACAGCAACGCAGGCTATCGCACGGCCGTGAGAGCCGCGAACGCATTGATGCAGACCGGAGTGATATTGCGCTGTTCTCTGGACGAAGCTCTGGATCCCGATTTCGACCGCAATGTTGGTGTAGCACTTCAGCAACTCGGTGTGACCATCGCCGAATGCGATGTGGTTCTCGACCTCGAAGCCCCTGCCTGGGATCCTCAGGACGTGCTGATCAACATAGTCACCGCTGCGATCCAAGCATCGAATGCCATGGCGACTGCGCGCAGCCTCATCCTCGCGGGTACATCATTTCCCGCTTCTATGGGCGAGGTGACCGGACCCATTCAGTTCTGGCCTCGGCGGGAATGGACGTTTTTCCGGGCGCTACTGGCTAATCTGGGCGAGACCCTCCGCAAACCGACATTTGCTGACTATGCCATTGCCGCCAATGGGTACTCACAAATGGACATGAGGAAAGTGAAGCCTTCGGCAACGATCCGCTACGCCTGTGACGATGGCTGGATTATTGCCAAGGGTGTCAACGTGCGTGACAACGGGTTCGGGCAGTATCGGGGATGCAGCGGCACCGTTACAGGATCAGCCCACTTTCTGGGTTCGGGTTTCTCGCCCGGCAGTGACTATATCGAGCAGTGCCGAGACGGGATTGCCGGCACCGGGAGCCTGTCCACATGGCGGTGGGTAGGCTCGAACCATCACATCACAAAAGTGGTGGCCGATCTCGCCACGATGTTCGGGCCTTGAGAGTCTCGCGGACAGTCTGCGATAGACGGCGCAGCGGCAGCCTATCCACCAACATCTTGTAGAGCGTCGCGCGTGGAGCGCGGAGTTCTCGCTCCGAGACGCCAAGACTTCTCAGGATCGCTTGCGCTTCAGGTCGCCACAGCAGACGAGCCAGAATAAGTGGATCGATACCCTTGTTTGCTCGTTCCGGTCTGACACGACGGAACCGCACGCCCTGGGTCGCGCCGCGCTCGGCGACCATGATGCCCCACCAATCAGGCACCATCGTCATGGCCGATGCGAGATGTTTGGGATCGACGATCAACAAGGCCTTATCGACGACCTCGCCATAGGCGGCCACCTGCCTGGGCAGGCGCTCGAGAGTGTCAGCCTCTGCCTTGATTTCGACGCCACGGATGTGCCCGTTGATCACAGCAATGTCGATCCGGCAGTTGCCGTGATCGAGGCCGAGTTCGTCGATGACCAGAGTATCGGGACAGGCTCGGGCGTGCGTCAGCAACCGCCGATAGGCGGCCTGCCTGATATCACTGTCTCGAAGCCGTCTCAAAGCCATCCCGAATCGATAGCCGTGGTTATAGCTGAGTGGCAACGGTCAATGTTACGCCGGGCCTGCCATGACTTATCGGATTGGGAATGTACGGTGTGTTGGTGCCCCCCTTTATAGCTCTGCGAGGTTAGGCTAACCTAGGTGCCTAGCCAGATTTAGAAAACAAATTTTCGAAGGAAATGAGTTGAACACCCCTGAATTTGAACTGCGCGTGCTTGATGAACGAGTCAGAGAATGGGGCCTTCCCTCGTTTCAGACGGATATGTCGGCAGGTATCGACATGTATGCATGCCTTGATGAGCCACTCGAACTTCAGCCTCAAGCTGATGCGGTGCTTATCCCAACCGGCGTGGCGATACTTATGAACGACCCTAACATTGTCGCTTTTCTTCTCGCTAGGTCGGGGCTGGGTCACAAAAAGGGTGTCATACTCGGCCAGTCCGTAGGCACCATCGATGCTGATTATGCCAATCAGATCTTTATTAGCACGTGGCTGCGTACCCCGCCGGGGAGCGATCCGGTCATGATCAATCCGGGCGATCGCATCGCACAACTCGTCTTCTTGCCTATCCTGCGACCTTCGTTCCGCGTTGTAGAGGAATTTTCAGCCACCACCTCTCGTGGGATGGGTGGGTTTGGCTCAACCGGTGTTTGAGATCGAAAGGTTTCAGTAGATCACTCCCAGACATTTGGGCGCTCGCCGGCGTTCAAGGATGGGGGCGAATCTGACGGAACTGAAAGAGGACATTAAAGTGACCAGTGCGGCTCTTAGGCGACAACCCTTCAAGTGGCATCCAAGCGGTGAAGTACCTGGCTTTAGCCCGGTCACCCGCGCTCCTTGGCTTGCCCGCAGGCGCTTCCTCAGCGACACCAGTGCACTTGGCGAGCGAGTTGCCGCCTTCGGCGGTTACGATCGGTTGACTTCGAAAATAAATTTCGAAGTCAACCGATCGTCCAGAATGGGCGTCGGTCTTACCAACAACCGTCGCGAATCAGGGGTCAGGTTCACCCAAAGAAAATGGGTGAACCTACAAACACCCCTATTCCATATAGGGTTCACCCAAACTGGTGACCTGAAGCCTGACTATCGCGGCGAAGTGAAGATCATCCTTATCAATTTGGGCGACGAGCCCTTTGCCATCGCGCGCGGCGACCGGGTCGCCCAATTGGTGGTCGCGCCGGTCCAGCTTGCCAGTTTCGCAGAAGTCGATAGTCTCGACGATACCGCCCGGGGAAAGGGCGGCTTTGGTTCGACCGGAGTGTGACGCCATGACCATCCTGCTTTCCCTGATGCTGGCCGCGGCGCCTGTACCGGCGGCGCTACCCGCGATGCCGCAGGATCTGAGCCAGGTTCCGGTCATCGACCGCTGGCTGGGCCGCAGGATTTCGCCGCGCTGGTCGGAAGATGTGGCGCGTCAATATCGCAAGGGCAATTGTTCGGGCGCGGTGCCCTATGAAGGGTCCAACCTGCTGGAAATCGACATGCTGTTCCTGCTGTCGGGTGATGGCAAGCCGCTCAAGGTCGCGCCGGTCAACGCCCAATGCCCCGAAGTCGAACAGTTTGTCAGCAATCGCATCCTGGGATCACTGCGCGGGTCATTCCCGAAAAGCGGATCGGCAGAACCGCACTGGATGCGATCGCAGGTGCGTTTCCTCTGGTCGGACGCACCGTGACGCTCACCGACGCGCAACTGGACCGCTATGCCCGGCATATCGTGTTGCGGGAAATTGGCGGTGCGGGCCAGATGCGACTTCTGAACGCGGACGTCGTTGTTATCGGCGCGGGCGGCATCGGCAGCCCCGCGATCCTGTATCTGGCGGCTGCGGGCGTTGGCACGATCCGCGTGATCGACGATGATGTGGTGGCCCTGTCCAACCTGCAACGGCAGGTGCTGTTCGGCACCGACGATATAGGGAGTCCTAAGGCGGAAGCGGCAATGGCGGCGGTGGCGCGGATCAACCCCGACGTGAAGCTGATCCCCATCAACGCGCGGATCGATGCCGACAATGCCGGCCTGATGTTCCGCGACGCGGACGTGGTGCTGGACGGGTGCGACAATTTCGCGACCCGGTTGATCGTCGCCGATGCCGCGCAGCGACTGCGCATCCCGCTTGTGTCGGCGGCCGTCGGCCCGTTCGAGGGTCAGATGGCGACCTATCGGGGGTGGGAGGCCGACAAACCCTGCTACCGCTGTCTGGTGGGCGATCCGCAAGATGCGCCGGAGCGCAACTGCGCCGAAACCGGCGTGATCGGCGCGCTGACCGGCACGATCGGCAGTCTGGCGGCGCTGGAGACGATCCGCGCGCTTGTCCCGTTCGGGACGGACATGGCCGGCCAATTGCTGATCGCCGATCTTTTGACCATGCGATTTCGCACAGTGGATGTTGCCAAGGACCCGGCCTGTTCGGGATGCGCGATGGAACTATGCGCGCCCTGACCATCATCGTTGCGGCACCGGACCCGGAGCGTTTGCGCGGTGCGCTGACATTGGCGGCAGCGCAGGCGGCGCTAGGCGGACAGGCGCGGCTTTTCCTGCAACTGGATGCCGTCGCACTGCTTCGTGCACCGATCGCGGCGCCGCGTGATGCCGGTCATAAGGCTGCGGGACTGCCGTCGCTTGAAGAACTGCTCGCAGAGGCGCTTTCGCTGGGCGTCGCATTGAGCGCCTGCCAGAGCGGGATGAGCCTTGCCGGCCTATCCCTCGCCGACCTGCCCCTAGGGACAGAGGTCACCGGGCCGATCGCCCTGTTGCAGGCCCAGACCGAGGCAGATCGCCTGATCTTCGCCTGAACCGATCAACGCAGGATCGGCAGGCGCCAATGGAGACCCGGCGGCCGGGCGTGGACTACGGGGCCGGGCGACAGGGCTTCCGCCCGCCAGCCTAACGCCACGGGCAGCACGCCGACATGCGCCGCGCCCCATAAGGCGGCAAGGCATATCAGGATAGCCGCACTGGCGCGCACCAGCTTCATTCCCCCGCTCCTTCTTCGTCGCGCAGGAAAATATCCTCTATTTGCAGCGCAAACAAGTCAGCGATGCGGAAGGCGAGCGGGAGCGAGGGATCATATTTCCCGGTTTCGATCGCGTTGACGCTCTGGCGCGAAATGCCCAGTCGCGTAGCAAGCTCCCCCTGGCTCCAGTCGCGCTCGGCGCGCAGCAACTTGAGCCGGTTCTTCACGCCCGCGCCCAGGTCAGGCAGCGGGACACGCCGATCGCGATGACGAAGACGGGGATGGCCGCCCACGCAGGCACATGAGGAACGAGTCGGAATTGCTCGAGGAAACCCCAGATGGTTGCCAGCACCAGCAGGGCTCCGGTGCCGAACAGGGCGGATTGCGCCAGTTTCAGGCGGAGATACTCATCCTTCTCCTCGATCAGCAACCGCGCCATCGCGGCGACCATGGCCAAGGCGCCGGCGGCCGGCAACAAGGCAAGCCCCCAGAGCAGCGCGCCTGTCGGTTCCCAGTTTTTGTAGGCATAGACCGCCAGGAACAGGCCCAGCGTGTAGAGCAGGCTGCCCGCCACCATCCGGCGATTGTAGCGGCGCATGGCGGGCGACAGATTGCCTTCGAACCGTGCCGACCGCTCGGCCGCCCGGACGATCGGAATGGTCATGCCAGTGGCGGTCAGCATGATCGCCAGCGTCCCGGCCCAGCCAAGGTCGAATTTGTGGACAATGAGGCCTGCAACACCCATCGCGCCGCAAAAGGCGAGGCACCACAGAAGGACGGGATGCCGCGAACGGGCGGTCGGAATAGGCGGCATGGCAAAGCTCCTTTGACATAATGTAAAGCTTCATTGACATACACGAATGCAGATTGTCAAGGACAGTTGACATTGCGGTTCATGGTCGAGACTCGTCTTCCCGCTCGACTTGGGTCCGGCCGGGGCGCTAAGAAGGGCGCATGATGAAGCTCTTTATCGGCAACAAGGCCTATTCCAGCTGGTCGCTACGCGGTTGGCTGGCGTGCAAGCTGTCCGGCCTGCCCTTCGAGGAAGTCGTCGTTCCGCTCTATGACCAGGCATGGGAGCAGCGGCGCGAGGGCGACGAATTCGCGCCATCATCAGGCAAGGTGCCGATCCTGTGGGACGGCGACGACATCGTCGTGTGGGACAGCCTGGCCATCGTCGAATATCTGAATGAAAAGAGCGGCGGCGACCGGTTCTGGCCGGCCGATCCCGCGCCGCGCGCCATGGCGCGGTCGATGGCGGCGGAGATGCACAGCAGCTTTGCCGCGCTGCGCCGCGAGCACAGCATGAACATCCGCCAGATCTACCACCCCGTCCCGCCATCAGACGGCGTCGCGCAGGATATAGCGCGTATCATGGAATTATGGGCGCAGGCGCGCGCGCGTCATGGCGGCGAAGGCGATTTCCTGTTCGGCGAATTTGGCGCGGCCGACATCATGTTCGCGCCGGTCGTGACCCGATTCATCACCTATCAATTGCCCGTCGCGCGCTTCGCCCAGGGCTATATGCAGGCGATCATCGCCCATCCCTGGATGCAGGAATGGATTGGCGGCGCGCAGGCGGAGGATTGGGTGATCGACCGTTTCGAAAGCCCGCCGCAAACGGTGTGAGCATGACGGACGAACCGGAAGCAGTCAGCGAAACGGCCAAGGAAGCCCGTGCCAAGGAAGCCGCCGCGATTCGGCGGCGCTGGATCACTCTGGGCGAAGGCATTGCGGTGCTGGCGGTCACGATTTCGGCCCTGACGCTTTATATCAACTGGTCGGACAAGCAGGACCGGCGCGCCGAGAAAGCGGCGGAAAGCCAGGCGGCGTCCGTGCGCGCGGCGCGGCTGGTGCTGCATGCCGATTCGGTAGAAGGCGACCGCATCCGGCTGCGCACGACCGACCCGGCCCAGATCGTGCAGAGCCAGACCATCCTGTTTCCCAAGGCGCTGGAGCTGACGCCGGTCGATACCACCGGCGAACCGCGCATCGAGGCGGACTGGTTCGCCAATCCCCTGAAGCGGGCGCGGGAACAGGCGAAGCTGCCCGATGACAGCGTGGGCGACGAAAAGCTGCCCGTGGCGATCGTCACCCGCTTCGTGGTCGATGGCGAGCCGCATGAAAGCGCGGCGCTGTACGATATCGGCTATGGCATTACCGGCCGTTGGCTGGCGGGGCATCGGTTGAGCCTGCGCGGTCTGTCGCTGGTGGACGCGGTCACGGTCGCGGGTGCGCAAAAGGCGCTGGACCGGCGCTGGGCGGGGATGCCGGCGGGGCGGCCAGCCCAAAAGCCCGGCGCATAGAAAAAGGGGCCACCTTGCGGCAGCCCCTGTTCATCCTGAACGGGTCAGGCGTCGATCAGCCGACGATTTCCTCGGGCTTGAAGAAATAGGCGATCTCGATTGCGGCATTTTCCTCGCTGTCCGAACCATGGACCGAATTGGCTTCGATCGATTCGGCATAATCCTTGCGGATCGTGCCTTCGTCCGCATTGGCGGGGTTGGTGGCGCCCATGATGTCGCGGTTGCGCTTCACGGCGTCCTCGCCTTCCAGCACCTGGACGACGACCGGGCCGGAGATCATGAAGGCGACGAGGTCGGCGAAGAAGGGGCGTTCCTTGTGAACGGCGTAGAAACCCTCGGCCTGTTCGCGGCTCATTCGGATACGCTTGGAAGCGACGACGCGCAGGCCGGCCTCTTCCAGCTTCTTGGTGACCGCGCCGGTCAGGTTGCGACGGGTCGCGTCGGGCTTGATGATCGAAAAGGTGCGCGTGACGGCCATGGCCCTCGTAACTCCGGATTGTTGGAAAGTTGCGCGCCCTTTAGACGCGGGCGGCATGGGCTGCAAGAGGCTTAACCTTGCGCCTTATCCTCATCGTGATCCCCACTCGCTTGACTATAAAGCAAATGGTGGACAACCAATATCAAACCGACAGCTATCCCTGACATTGCGGCCAGCGCAATCGAAAGGAAAGGGAGGGCTACGACGGCCGTAGATTCTGTCGATCGACGAACATCCTGCAAAGCGATCCAATACACCGCGATCATCGCCAGGGACGCCGCGACGAATAGCAACTTTAAGCCCTTATGTTCAGTTGCCAAAATGGCCACAAGCATGGCGATCTGCGGTGCACCGAAGAAAAAGCCCGCGATAAGCAGCAGGAAAGGAAGCGCCACCCAGCTTACGTCATCGGGCAAAGCCATTACAAAGCTGGTAGCAACCAAGCAAGCAGGGCATAGGAATGCCCCAAATAAGGCATATGCGTCCCATTTGAACATGCGCTACGTATAAGCTTGTGCAGGACAGGCAACAACCGCCTACGGCCCCTGCACCCACTTCCGTCCCTCCTGCCGCCAGAAGCGCGGTTCGACACCTTCCGCCTTGCTGAGCGTGCGCCAGCTGGCCCGCGCGCCGTCGATGGTGTCGGCGTCGAAGAAGTAAAAGGCGCGATCGAAGCCGAGCGCCTCCTCGCGCCACAGGCCGTCGGCCAGCGCGATGTGGCGCGCGCCATTGCCCGCATTGCAGGTGTCGCTCAGCAGGATCGGCTGGTGCGCCTCGCCGCCTTCGCCGGTGCGGCCATGGGCGAGGAAGCTTTCGGGCGGCCCCGCCCACAGGCCCTGCGAAATCCGGTCGAGCCGGTCGCCCTCCCCCGCCACCACCAGCAGCCGCGCGCCCATCGCCAGGATGCGCCCGGCGATCGCGGGCAACACCTGCTCGACCGGATCGCGGCTTAGCTGGTAGAAGTCGACCTGCATCGCCGGCGCGTCAGCGTTCGAACCGGTCCGTCACGAAGCGGTCGAGCAGGCGCACGCCATAGCCGGTCGCGCCCTTGTCCCATGTCGCGCCGGGCTTGTCGGACCAGACCATGCCGGCAATGTCGAGATGCGCCCATTTGACGCCTTCGTCGACAAACCGCTTGATAAACTGGGCGGCGGTAATCGACCCGGCATAGCGCGGACCGATATTCTTCATGTCGGCGATCGGGCTGTCGAGCAATTTGTCATAGGCGTCCGACAGCGGGAAGCGCCACAGCTTTTCCCCCACGCTCTGCCCAGCCTTCGCCAGCGAATCGGCAAGCGCGTCGTCATTGGCGAACAGGCCGCCATGTTCATGGCCCAGCGCGACGATCATCGCCCCGGTCAGCGTCGCCAAATCGACGATCATGTCGGGATTATAGGTTTTCTGCGCCCAGGTGACGGCGTCGCACAGCACCAGCCGCCCTTCGGCGTCGGTGTTGAGCACTTCGATCGTCTGGCCAGACATGGAGGTAACGACGTCGCCCGGCCGCTGCGCATTGCCGTCCGGCATGTTTTCAACCAGGCCGCAAATGCCCACGACCCGCGCCTTCGCCTTGCGCCCAGCCAGCGCCTTCATCGCGCCCGCCACAGCGCCCGCGCCGCCCATGTCCCACTTCATGTCCTCCATGCCCGCGCCGGGCTTGAGCGAGATGCCGCCAGTGTCGAAGGTCACGCCCTTGCCGATGAACACCAGCGGCTTGTCCTGCGCGCCGCCGGTGCCGTCCCATTCCATCGCCAGCAGGCGCGGTTCGCGCACCGAACCCTGCGCGACGCCCAGCAATGCGCCCATGCCCAGCTGCGTCATCGCATCCTTGTCGAGCACGGTGATCTTGACGCCCAGCTGTTCCAGATGACGGCAGCGTTCGACAAAGCTTTCGGGATAGAGGATGTTAGCGGGTTCAGCGACCAGTTCGCGCGTGAAGGCGACACCATCGGCAAGCGCGGCCTGCCGTTCCCAAGCCGCGTCGGCATCGCTGGCAACGATAGTGATGGTCTTGAGCGTGGGCTTGGCCTTTTCACTCTGGCGCGTGCGGTAAGTGTCGAAGCGCCAGCTGCGCAGACGGGCGCCGAACGCCAGGGTAGCGGCAGCCTCCCCGTTCAGACCTTCGACCGCGGCATGGGTCGCGCCACTGGTCGCCAGTTTCGCGACCAGCGCGCCGCCGGCCTTTTCCAGATCCTGGTCGCCGCCAGCCCCGGTGCCGAGCAGCAGGATGCGGACCGTCCGGCCGCCTTCTTCAGCGAAACTTTCAAAGCTGCTGCCTGCTTCACCGCTAAACCGTGACGCTGCTGCGCCCGCTGACAGCGTCGGTGCGGCCGCCAGCGGCAGGGAATCGAGCCCGCCCTTGGCAACGGCCAGGACCAGAGTGTCGGCGGCTTCGGGGCGGGTCGGGCTAAAACGGATATCCATCGGGGCGTTTTTCCTCTTGTCGATGTATCGGTGGCTACGGCAGGCGCCGCGCGGCTACTTCCGCAGATAGTGCCGCCCGGCGCGTCTGGCAAAGGCGTTCGACCGATTTTGCACGATTCGATCCACGGCTGGCGATTGCGGAGCGCGCAGCAGTGCGATAGGCGGGAAGGCCAGACGCGCCGTCCATAGAGGCCCATTGCTTGCAGACCGCCTTGCTTTTCCCATCCTTCAGCGCCCCCATTCGCGCCGTCCTGCTGGGCGGCGTGGCGCTGGTCGCGTGCCAGCCGGCGCTGGCGCAGCAGCTCAACGAACCGCAGACGCCGATCAGTGCGCCCGACGCGCCGATGCCGGCCAGCGAGGACCAGATCGGCTTTGCCGCCGACACGCTGGAATATAATAGCGAGACGGAGATGGTCACGGCCAGCGGCAACGTCCAATTGCTGCGCGAAGGCAATCGGCTGCGCGCCGACAAGGTCGTGTGGGACCGCAACAGCGGCAAGGTGGAAGCGCAGGGCAATGTGTCCGTCACCGACCCGGACGGCAATGTCGCCTATGGCGACCGCTTCGACGTCACCGATAGCCTGAAGGACGGCGCGGTCGACAATATGCTGCTGGTGCTGCAATCGGGCGGTCGGCTGGCGGCGGTCAAGGGCACGCGTACCAACGGCGTCTATACGCTGGAGCGCGCCGCCTATACCGGCTGTTCGGTCGAGGATAGCGATGGCTGCCCCAAGGAACCGACCTGGCAGATCAATGCCGTGCGCGTTGTCTATGACCCGACCCGCGAGCGCGTCACCTATCGCAACGCCAATATTGAATTATTCGGCCTGCCGCTCATACCACTGCCTGGTTTCAGCCATCCGGTCGGCGACAATGGCGGCAGCGGCCTGCTGGTCCCCAATCTGCGCTATGACCGCAATAACGGCTTTGAAGTCGCGCTGCCCTATTATTTCAAGTTGGCGCCCAATCGCGACCTGACGATCACGCCGCATGTCTATACCGACACGCTGCCGATGCTGGAAACCAATTTCCGGCATCTCTACGATCGCGGCGCCTACCAGATTACCGGCTATGTGACCCATGGCCGGCGCGTCGCCACTGGCGAAAGCCCGGTCGGCACGACCATCGCCGACAGCGAAAAGGACATTCGCGGCTATCTCGATGCGTCAGGGGCGATGCAATTGTCGCCCGAATGGAGCCTGGACGGGTCGATCCGGGTGGCGACCGACCGCACTTTCCTGCGCCGCTACGATATCAGCCGTGAGGACCGCCTGAGATCGACCATCGGCGCGCAGCGTATTGGCGAAAACAGCTATTTTTCGATCCGCGGCTGGGCGGTGCAGACGCTGCGTCCCGGCGATTCGCAGGGCCAGACGCCGATTGCGCTGCCGGTCATCGACTATCGCTTGCGGATGAAGGACCCCTTGCTGGGCGGCGTGCTCCAGCTTCAGGCCAATACGCTCGCGATCACCCGCACAGCCGGTCAGGATACGCAGCGCGCCTTTGCCGGGGCGGAATGGAACCTGCGCACATTGACGGGGCTGGGCCAGGAAGTGACCTTTACCGGCTATCTGCGCGGCGACGTCTATCATAGCAGCGACAATGCACTGACATCGGTAGCAAGCTATGCCGGCGATCCGGGCTGGCAGGCGCGCGGCATTGCCGCGGCGGCGGTGGACATGCGCTGGCCGTTCGTGGGCGAAGCCTTTGGCGGCGTGCAGCGGATCGCGCCGCGCGTGCAGATCGTTGCGTCCCCGCATCTCGCCAATCTGTCGCTGCCCAATGAGGACGCGCGCGCGGTCGATCTGGAGGACAGCAACCTCTTCGCGCTCAACCGCTTTGCCGGCTATGACCGGTTCGAGGATAGTTCGCGCATCACCTACGGTCTGGAATATGGGCTGGACCTGCCCAATTTCTCGTTGAGCGCGATCATCGGCCAAAGCTATCGGCTGGATCGGCAGGAAAGCATCCTGCCCGACGGCACCGGCCTGTCGGATCGTACGTCCGACATCGTCGGGCGCACCACCGTTCGCTACAAGGATTTCGTCAGCCTGATTCATCGCTATCGGCTGGACAAGGACAATCTGTCGGTGCGCCGCAACGAAATCGACGCGACCGTGGGCAGCAAGAAAACCTATGCGATGGTCGGCTATCTGCGGCTCAATCGCAATGCGCTCACCGGGCTGGAGGATTTGCAGGATCGTGAGGAATTGCGCCTGGGCGCCCGCGTGCAATTCGCGCGCTTCTGGTCGGTGTTCGGATCGACCGTCGTCGACCTGACCGATGCGAAGGAAGATCCGGTCAGCGTATCGGACGGCTACGAACCGGTCCGGCACCGGCTCGGCATCGCCTATGAGGATGATTGCCTGACGCTGGGCTTCACCTGGCGGCGCGATTACCAGACCAATGGCGACGCGCGAAAGGGCAATGGTTTCCAGCTACGGCTAGCTTTCCGCAATATTGGCATATAAGGAACGGGCTTCGTCCTCTCGTCAGGGCCGGTTAAGGCGGGGCTGTGCATCAGGCGCGGAACCGCATTGGAGTTTATTGCCGACGATGCTGCCTGCCGTTTCCTCGTCCAGCCGCCTGACCCGCGGCGCGCGTATCCGCTTGCGCACCCTTGTCCTGTCATCGGCCCTGGTCGCCGCGGGCATCCAGCCCGTCGCCGCGCAGACGGTCGATGACGACGACGCAAGCATGGCCGCGCAGCAACTCAACCTGCCCAAGGACGTCACCGTCTTTGGCCAGAGCGACCCCAATGTTCGCAAGGCCACCGCGATCGTCAATGGCCGCATCATCACCGGCACCGATGTCGACCAGCGCCTGGCGCTCATCATCACCGCCAATGGCGGCAAGGTGTCGGATGAGGAAAAGGAGCGGCTGCGCGTTCAGGTGCTGCGCAACCTGATCGACGAAACGCTCCAGATACAAGAAGCGGCCGCCAACGACATCAAGATTGCGCCCGAGGAAATCGAGCAGAGCTATCAGCGGGTTGCGGCGAATTTCCGCAAGTCACCGACCGAGTTCGACGCCTATCTGCGCAGCCAGGGCAGTTCGGCCGCCAGCATCAAGCGCCAGATCGAAGGCGAGCTGGCGTGGAGCCGCCTGCTCCGCCGCAACATCCAGCCCTTCGTCAACGTGTCCGAGGACGAAGTGAAATCGGTCATCGACCGGCTGAACGCGGCCAAGGGCAGCGACGAATATCGGATCGGCGAAATCTATCTGTCGGCAACGCCGGAAAATCAGGCGCAGATCGTCGCCAATGCCCGCAACATCATCCAGCAGATCCAGCAGGGCGGCAGCTTCCAGGCCTATGCCCGGCAGTTTTCCGAAGCATCCACGGCCGCTGTAGGCGGCGACCTGGGCTGGATTCGCCCCGCGCAGTTGCCGTCCGAACTGGCGCAGGCCGCCGCCGAAATGCAGGTTGGCCAGATTGCCGGACCCATCGAGACGGTGGGCGGGGTGTCGATCATCTATGTCATGGACAAGCGCAAGGTGCTGACCGCCGATCCGCGCGACGCGCTGCTTAGCTTGAAGCAGCTGTCCGTGCTGTTCCCCAAGGGCACCACCAAGGAACAGGCTGGTGCCAAGGCTGCGGAATTTGCCGCGGCGGTGAAGGAGATCAAGGGTTGCGGCCAGGCCAATGAAATTGGCGCGCGCATCGGCGCGGACGTGGTCGACAACGACAATGTGAAGGTTCGCGACCTGCCGCCGCAGTTGCAGGAAATCCTACTGAACCTGCAAGTGGGCGAAACAACCCCGCCCTTCGGGTCGATCGAGGACGGTGTGCGGGTCCTGATTGTGTGCGGTCGCGACGATCCGGCATCGGCGAACGCGCCCAATGCCGATCAGATCATGGCGCAGTTGGAAGAGGAACGGGTCAACAAGCGGGCGCGCATCTATCTGCGTGACCTTCGCCGCGATGCCGTCATCGATTATAACTGACGCCGCGCCCCTGCTGGCGCCCTTCGCCGTGTCGCTGGGCGATCCGGCAGGGATCGGCCCGGAAATCGTCGCCAAAAGCTGGGTGATGCGCGAAGCGCGCGGCCTGCCGGCCTTTTTCGCGGTAGGCGACGCGGCGTCGCTGCGCGCTGTGTGGCTTGGCCCTGTCGAGCGGATCGACAGCCCGGAAGAGGCGGCGCAGGTCTTCCCGCGCGCGCTGCCGTGCCTTCAAGTCGGAGAAGCCGGCGAGGTCATTCCGGGCGCGCCCGGCGTCGATGGCGCGCGGGTCGCCTTCCAGTCGCTCGAGGCCGCGGTCGGTCTGGCCCGTTCGGGCTCGGCGGCGGGGATCGTGACCGCGCCGGTCGGCAAGGAACAGCTTTATGGCGTGGGCTTCACCCATCCCGGCCAGACCGAATTCATCGCCGAACGCTGCGGCGTGGCCCCGCACAACGCCGTGATGATGCTGGCCGGGCCAGCGCTCAAGGTCGTGCCGATCACGATCCATATCGCGCTGGCCGATGTGTCCGCCGCACTGACCATCGACCTGATCCGCGCCCGGGCGCTGACAACGGCCAAGGGCTTGCAGCGTAATTTCAACATCGCCCACCCGCGCCTGGCGGTTGCGGGGCTTAACCCCCATGCAGGCGAGAATGGCGCGCTGGGCCGCGAGGAAATCGAGGTCATTCGCCCCGCTATCGATCAGTTGCGCGCCGATGGGCTGGATATCGCCGGGCCG
This sequence comes from Sphingobium sp. UBA5915, assembly GCF_002431195.1. NCBI lineage: Bacteria > Pseudomonadati > Pseudomonadota > Alphaproteobacteria > Sphingomonadales > Sphingobiaceae > Sphingobium > Sphingobium sp. UBA5915. Next base: position 38,080 of record NZ_DJDV01000072.1, read on the forward strand.
CTGGCCGCCGACGGCATGTTCCACGCACGCGCGCGCGAAACCTATGATGCCGCTCTGTGTATGTATCATGATCAGGCGCTGATCCCGATCAAGACGCTGAATTTCGATGAAGGGGTCAATATCACGCTGGGCCTGCCAATCGTCCGCACGTCGCCCGACCATGGCACCGCCTTCGGGATAGCCGGCACTGACAGCGCCAATCCCGGCGCCATGATGGCGGCGCTACGAATGGCGGCGGAGGCGGCACGAGCGCGCATCCTGCATGGCTGACGATCGACCGGCGCTGCCGCCGTTACGGGATGTCATTGCGCGACACGGGCTGGCCGCAAGCAAGGCGCTGGGACAGAATTTCCTGCTTGATGAGCAGTTGCTGGACCGGATCGCGGCCATTCCTGGCCCGCTGACGGACGCCTCCGCTTTCGAGGTCGGCCCCGGCCCCGGCGGCCTGACGCGCGCCATTCTGCGGGCGGGCGGACGACTGGTCGCGGTGGAGCGCGACGATCGCTGCCTGCCTGCGCTCGCTGAACTGTCGGATGCCTTTCCGGGCCAGTTAAAGGTAATCGCGGGCGACGCAATGCAGATCGACGCCCAGGCGGAAGCGGGCGATGGCGCGCATATCATTGCAAACCTGCCCTATAATGTCGGCACGCCGTTGCTGGTGGGATGGCTTTCGGCGGCCTGGACGCCGCTCCCCTGGTGGTCGAGCCTGACGCTGATGTTCCAGATGGAGGTGGCGGAGCGCATCGTCGCAAAGCCCGACACGGATCATTACGGCCGGCTGGCCGTCCTGTCGCAGTGGCGCAGCGATGCCCGGATCGCGATGAAAGTGCATCGCAGCGCCTTCACTCCCCCGCCCAAAGTCATGTCCGCGGTTGTGCACATAACGCCCAAGCCCACCCCCGAAGGCGTGCAGCTGAAGCTGCTGGAGCGACTGACGGCGGCTGCATTCGGCCAACGGCGCAAGATGATGCGTCAGAGCCTGAAGGGGTTGCCGGGCGCGCTGGACGCGCTGGACGCGGAGGGCATTGATCCCCAGCGCCGCGCCGAAACCGTCAGCGTCGAGGAATTCGTCGCTATTGCACGCCGGATGGGTCGCAACTGAGGCCTAATTGCCTTGGCCATCCAGTTCCGCAATATTGTCGTCAATCTCCCGCAGCGCTTCAGCGCGGGCTTGCGCGGACATGCGGGCGGCCGCTAGTTGCGCGCGCGCCGCGATCAAGCCGCTGCGCGCCGCCACCTTGCCCACATGTTCGGCCCGGCGCGCCTGCGCTTCGATCGCATTTTGGCAGATGCGCACGCGAATATGACGGCGGCCATTGGCATCGACCGTTTCGCGATGACTGGTGATGCCCTTGCCTTCGCACCCTTCGCGCACATCGACGACCGGCACCATACGGGTAATCTCCTCCTCTGTCGGGACGCGGTGCGTCACGACACGGCCATCGGCATGGGTGACGATGATGCGCCCCTTTTCGCTGCGCACCGTGACGGGCGGCGTCGGCGGCACCGGAGGAATAGGCGGCGTCATGTCGGCGGCCGGAGGAACAGCCGCGATCGGAGCCAAGGGCGTAACCGCCGGTACAGGCTCGCCCTCGGGCGCAGCCGGAGCAGCAAGAGGTGAAGGCATGTCACGGGCGGCAGGTAGGGCCGCAGCGTTTATGGTCGCATGGGCGGGCTGCGCAACGAGATCGGTCAGGCGCGTCAGATCGGCCTGCTCCACCTTTTGCGTGATTGCCGCCATCTGCTTCGCGGCGCGACTGCCCGATGCCGTCAGCGCCAGGCCGGCTGCGGTCGCCACTGCGACGGCGGCCATGCCCCAGCTGATGCGACGCAGTGAAGTTTCATGACTGGACAACATTTTCAGCCTCCCTTTGAGCGTGGCGAGACGGGTGAGATGGCAGGCGGCGGCATATTGGCGACCACCGGCGGCTTTAAGAATGGCGCGGCCATAGGCATGAGCTTGGTCGCTGCCATAGAGAGCAAGGACGCGGGCGTCGCAGGCTGTTTCCTGGTCGGCGCGGTAGGCCCGATAGGCGATCCAGGCGATAGGATTGCACCAGTGCAACGCCAGCAGCAGGAGCGCGATCATGTTGGCGACAAGATCACCACGTTCATGATGCGCCCGCTCATGCGCGATCGCCATGTCCTGCTCCTGCGGATCGTAGCGCAGGGCGAAATCCTGTGGCAGCACGATATGCGGATGGACGATACCGAATGCGAGCGGACCGGAGGCATGAGGACTGATCACGACATGGAGGCGCCCTTCCCAACCGACCGACGTTGCACCTTTCAAAATCATCCTGCGAAATCGTAGATAGCCAACCGCCTGGATGAAGACGAAGCTCACCATGCCAAGCAGCCAAAGGGCCATCACGAGTTCCAGCCAAGGCACGGCCGGACTGGTTTCTACGGTTTGCGCAGCGGCAGTTGGCACCAGAATGGCTGGCAAGCCCGACTGGTTCATGACCTGGTGCAGGGGCGAGGCATCTGCAACCTGATCAGGAAGAGCAGGCATCAGCATCCGTGCCAATGGCAGAATCCACAACATATAGGCAGCGCCCGCCCCCAGCCATCGTGCCAGGGGGCGCCGGACCATCATGACCGCTGCCATTAGCAGGCTGGTTGCAACCAGCGTTTCGGCAAGCCAGATGATCATGGCTTCAACCCTTTCAGAATATCCTCAAGTTCGGCAATATCGTCCGCCGTCAACTGATCCTGGCTCGCAAGCTGTGCGACGAGCGGGGATATGCGGCCGCCGAACAACCGGTTGACCAGCCGGCCCGATTCACTCGCTACATAGTCGTCCCGCTGGATGAGGGGGCGGTACAGAAAGCGACGGCCATCCTGGTCGGCGGCGATCACATCCTTGGCCATCAGGCGGGACAATAAGGTCTTAACCGTCTGCAGGCTCCAGCCGCGCCGTTCCACGACGCGATCGGCAACATCATTAGCGGTCTGGGGCGCGCATTCCCAAAGCGCCTCCATCACCACAAGTTCGGCTTCGCTGATTTTCTCGCTCACGACCCGGCCTCGACTCCGCCACAACCACAGTTGTAATCGCATCGTTTACAGCTGTAGTCAACAGGAAGGCGAAAGGATGTGAGCGATAGCGGTCAGGACGCCTGGCTTTAGCCAGTGACGCGTAACCCGAAAACAGCACGGCGGTCGGTCGGGCGGACCGTGCCATGCGAAGATGCTTTCGCCTGCCCGGGATAATCCGATGTCAGCGCAGACGCATAGACCGGCTTGTCCGGAGCCTTTTCAGGACCGGTCGCCTTCATCACCTCGTCGACATTTATGGGTTTGTCGAACGCAACACCAAATTGGGCGTCGCCGCACCATACGACGCGTGCGGGAATCGTGAAACGCCCGCGCGTCAGGATGATCTGGGTGCCGACGTCAAGCATAGGCCCCTGCACCTTGGCGCCACCGGCAGAAATATCCCGTATCCGCACAAGCTGGACATCCGATGTATCATTTTCGGTCTTCAGGCTCGCGGCCATGAAGACGTTGGAGCGTTTGGGACGATCCATGATCTTTCTCGCAACTGGCGGCGCGGATGAGACGCCCTGCGATCGCTTGCGCCGTCCGTCCCACCATGGCGGGACAATGCGACCCGGGTCGGCTGCTACAGGTGGAACGAATGGACAAGGCCAAAAGGTTCCGTTTCGATCACCAAACTATAGCAACGACGAAGCCCCGTAAAGGTCGGGGCCCGGTCCTGCTTGCGCAGGCCGGGCCCCATTCCCTCTCCAAACGGGTTCAGCGATCAGCCGTCGTAATCGCCACCGATATTCTGGTTGCGCGGCGGAGCAGCAGCGGTCAGGCGCAGCGCCTCCGCCGACTGAGCGATCGAGCCAATCTCATCAGGCGTGTCGTCATCATCGATCTGCACCTTCTGCAGCGATCCGATCAGCGAATCATGCAGCTCATCGGGAAGGACGGTTTCTTCCGCGATTTCGCGCAGGGCAACGACAGGATTCTTGTCGCGATCGCGATCCAGCGTAAGTTCGGCGCCGCCCGAAATTTCGCGGGCGCGCTGAGCAGCAAGAAGGACCAGGTCAAAACGATTGGTAACCTTGTCGACGCAATCTTCGACGGTGACGCGGGCCAAACAGGGCCTCCTGAATACAACGAATGGAAAAGCGTGAACCGGGCAGCTAGCAGGCTCGGGACAGAGAGTCAATGAAAAGGCCATTAAGCCATGGCCATAACGGCCAGGAACGGGCATGAGGCCGCTATGGCGACAGCAAATCTTCGTCCCGATGCTGACGGCGAGCCTGACATATCGGCAACGCTGGAGGGCAATCGCCTGCGCCTCATCACGCGTGGAGCCGCGCTGAGAGAGGCGCTCATCGCCCTCATCGAGGGTGCCAACTACAGCCTTAAACTTTATTATTATATCTTCGCCGATGACGCGAGCGGCGCGATGGTGCGCGACGCGTTGAGCGATGCTGCGCGGCGCGGCATATCGGTGACGCTGATGATCGACGCATTCGGGTCGGGCAAAACGCCAGACAGTTTTTTTACGCCGCTGATCGAGGCCGGAGGGCATTTCGGACGCTTTGGCGCGCGGCGATCGACGCGATATCTCATTCGCAACCATCAAAAGATGGCCATCGCCGACGATGCCCGTTTGTTGATCGGCGGGTTCAACGTGGAAGACGGCTATTTCGGCATTCCTCGAGAGGATTGCTGGCGGGATTTGGGCCTATTGGTCGAGGGCGAGCAGGTGGAGGCCATGACCCGCTGGTATGGCGGCCTGTGGCGGTGGGTCTCAACGAAACGGCAACGGTTCAGGACATTGCGCGCGATGGTACGGCAATGGCATCCGGCGCTGCACTACGATGAGAGTTCAGCGTTTCGATGGCTGATTGGTGGCCCCACAAGGCGGCTTAGTCCCTGGGCGCAGGTCGTGAAGCAGGATCTTCAAAAGGCGCGGCGCGTCGATATGGTCGCCGCCTATTTTTCCCCCGGACGGGGCATGCTGAAACGTATCGCACGCGCCGCCAAAGCGTCAGGCGCGCGCATCATCTTGCCGGCTGTTTCGGATAACGGAACAACTGTCGCGGCGGCGCGACTTTTATACGGTCCGTTGCTCCGGCGCGGTGTCGAAATTGCGGAATATCAGCCCTGCAAGCTCCACACGAAACTTCTCGTCATCGACGATGCCGTGTTTGTCGGATCCGCCAATTTCGACATGCGCAGCCTTTTCCTGAACCTTGAGGTCATGCTGCGGATCGAGGACAAGGCGTTCGCTGACCGGGTCCGGGATTTGATCAGTAGGGAAATGCGCGACAGCCGGCCTATCGATCTGAAACAGTATCAGTCCAGCCGCAGCGGTATCACCCTGGTAAAGCAGCTCATCAGTTATCTGCTGGTCGGCATATTGGATTATACCGTGACGCGGCGATTGAATTTCCGCAATCTGGATGCCGATTGAGGAGGGACGACATGCCCGCTCCTCAATCGTTCCGGCCGATTTATCGGCCGTTATTGGCCAGCACGCGCACCTGACCGATCGGATAGCCCTTTTCCGCCATTTCCTTGGCATAATCGCCGCGGGCGTCGGCCAGTTCGGCCCGATATTCGTCCCAGGCGTCACGATTATCCTCCGCGTCCGAAGAACGGCGTAAATCCTTGGTCAATTCCTTACGTGCCTCGGCGAGATCGGTCTGGTAATTGAACCAATAGTCATTTTCTACGCCGGCGATCGGGGTCTGGTAGACCAACTGGTCCTCGACCTGAGCCAACTGCTCTTCATAGCTGATCGGCCCCTCCGGGCTTTGCGCCGCAGCGCCAGCAGGGAGGATCGCGGGTGCAAGGCCCAACAGGGCGGCGGCAAGAAACGTCGAACGAGTCATCGGTTCTTCTCCTCTTTGCTGATCTGAACCATGACTGGCACAACGCGCCAACCCGCACATTTTGAGCCTGAACGAATGTGCAGAATGGATAGACCGAGCCCGAGCGGAGACAGGCGGAGTGACTAACACCCGCCCGGCATCGCCATGTTATGCCATAGAGTCAGAAACTTAAGCCTATCTGACCAGCAGATAGAAACTGGCCGACGCCTCTCCGACATTTTCAATCACGATGCTGTAGCGGTCGGTGAACAGCGGCATCCAGGCGCAATCCGCCTGGGGACCGCCGACGGCCTTCTGGCACAAGGTTTCGCCTTGCGCGCCCTCCACCCGGATCGACAAATGGCCGCTTCCCTCTCCCACAGGCGCCACCATGATCTGCGCACGCTGGCCGCCAAGGAAAAGCTGCCGCATCGTCATGCTGCCACCGGGCACAAGCGATCCGCGACGATAGGCGGGACCCAGAGCGCGCCCACGAAAGGGCGGCATATCGCCAGTCGCGCCAACACCTTGCGCCTGCCTGCGCCAGAGCGCTGCAAGATCCTCCTGCCCCCGCGCCGGCGCTGCGCCCAGCACCGACAGCATCCGCGCTTTCCGACCGAGCGATGCGCTGTCGCCCTGCGCCTGCGCGGCCTCCCCTTCGACCAGCGCACGCAATATGGGATCGGACGGACGAGGATCGGCGGGTGACGCCACCGCGGCGAACAGCAAGGGCAACAGGACGGTGATCACAGGTCATCCTCCGGCCGGACGACAAAACGCGCGCCTGGCTCCGCATCCTCGACATGGAGCGAAAGCCCATGCCGCTGCGCGATCGCCAGCGCAAGCGCAAGCCCCAGACCATGACCGCCGTCCGCCGCCCCATCCAGACGAACATAACGCTCAAATATTCGCTCGCGGTCCGCCGCAGGGATACCATCGCCATCATCCTGAACGATGATGCGCGGCCCGGCAGACAGTTCGAGCGACACGCTACCGCCGCTGGGCACATATTTGAAGGCGTTGTCGAGCAGGTTCGACATGAGGCGCATCATCTGCATGGCATCGGCGCGCAACCGGATGCCGGGCGCAATGCGGGCATAAAAGCCTATCCCCAATTCTTCTGCGCTTGCACCGTAGAGATCGGCCAGATTTTCCGCGATCTCGCTCAAGCTGACCTCCGCCAGGCCACGCATGTCGCCGCGCATCGCCTGCGTGCCGGCAATGTCGAGCAGGGAATCGAGCAGGCGCACAACGCTGCGTATCTCGGCTCTTGACCGCTCCAGCGTTGCCAGCAGCAGATCGTCTTGCGCCGCCTCCATCGCCTTGAGGATGCGCGTATCCAGATGCATGAGCGGGGTGCGAATTTCATGCGCCGTTTGGTCAGACACAGCGCGCTGCGCCTCGATCAACCGTTCGACCTGGTCAAGCATATCGTTGGTATTGGACGCCAATTCCGTAAGTTCGTCGCTGTCCCCCGCACCCGGCACGCGCGCTTCGATATGACCGGCACGGACCGCGGCGAAGGTGGCGTTCACGGCCTCCACCCGATTGCGTAGGCGTCGAGCGGCGAAATGGCCCGCGACAAGGCTGAGCCCCGCGATCAGCGCGCCCGCCGTCGAGAAAGCCATTGCCAGCCGTGCAAGCAGCGCCTGCCCGCGATAGTCGCTGCGCCCCACCACCAATTGCATGTCCGGACCAAGCCGCGTCGCCCGCGCGAACATGCGCTCGCCTTCGGCCAAGGTGACGAACCGGGCTTCCGATATGTCGGGCGCAATGCGCGGCCAGTATGTCAGATTGCCAGCTATGCGATCACCATTGTCGCGGGCCAGCAGATACCAGACACGCTCGCCATCCTGGCGCTCTACCGCAAACCGGTCGGCAATTCGCGCCTTCAGGTCTTCGCCGCCGGCGCTGACGTAAATATCGGCAAGGCCGGCAAGGTCGGTATCAACCTCCCGCGCGAGCATGGCGCGCGCATCATTATCAACGATCTGACGCACGACGAGGAAGAGCGCCAATGTCGAAAGCAGGCTGACCAGCAACGCCGACATTGTGACCCGGCCGAAGATCGACCGGAAAAGGCCAGGCCTAGCCACGAGCCGCGTCTGCGCGAGCAATCAGCCGGTAGCCCGTCCCCCACACCGTTTCCAATACCGGTGTATCGAAGCCCTCCTCCAGCTTACGTCGCAAGCGGCCGACATTCACGTCAACGACATTGGTCTGCGGATCGAAACTCAGCTTCCAGACATGGCGCAGCAGCATTTCGCGCGTCACCACTTCTCCGGCATGATCCATCAAATAACGGAACAGTTCGAATTCCTTGGGCGACAGCGGAAGATGCCGTCCCTGCCGAAAAGCCGTACGCGCCTTCACATGACATTCGAGGTCGCCGAACAGCAGCACCGATTCATGGCTGCGACGGCTGGCGCGGCGCCAGAGTGCACGGACGCGGGCGACCAGTTCATCCGGTTCGAAGGGTTTGGCGAGATAGTCGTCGACGCCGCTTTCCAACCCCTCGACCCGATGTTCGCTGCGGCCCAAAGCCGACAGCATCAAGACCGGCGCGCCAATTCCTGCGAGACGCATGCGCGTGACAATGTCGATGCCCGACAGATGCGGCAACATGCGGTCAAGAATCACGACATCATGTCCGCCGCTGCCGGCGCGATTGAGCCCGGTTGGCCCATCGGCAGTCTGTTCCACCGTCATGCCCGCGGCGGTCAGAATAGCCGCGATCGTCGTGCGCGCCGCCTCGTCATCTTCCACCAGCAAAACGGAAATTTGATCAGACTGCCCCATGATCCCCCCGGCTTAGCCTTAACGGCAAAGCCCGCCAGTGACAAAGCCTGTTAGAGGGCGCGCGACCGGGCATCGTTTCGGCCATGGCTTAATCTGCCCACGGGATGGCGCATCCGCTCTGCCCATCCCTCCTTCAACGAAAAACGGCCACCGTGCCGGCAGCCGTTTTCGCACATTTGATGATCGAGCAGATTACATGTTGAGCCCGTTGCGCAGCATCAGCAGGCCGATGATGAGCAGATAGACGCCGAAAATCTTTTTCAGCGGCCCCGCCGGCAGGCTGTGCGCCGCAGCGACGCCCAGCGGCGCGGTCAGCATCGACATAGACGCAATCGCCAGCGTTCCGGGGATGTTGATATAGCCCAGCGACCCCCAGGGCAGACCCGTTTCCTTAAGACCAATGATGGCAAAGCCAATCGTCGTGGGAATGGCGATCAATGTGCCGATGCCGGACGCCGTCGCGATAGCGCGGTGGATGGTCCGTCCGCACAGCGTCATCACCATGATCGCGATGGTGCCGCCGCCGATTCCGAGCAGCGAGGAAAACGTGCCGAGGCCACCGGCGATGCCGACCCGGACGATACCGGACGGCATCGTGTCGCTGACCACCTTGCCACTGACCTTGGGCAACAGGAAATTGAGCGACATCAGGACCACGCCGCCCCCGAAGATCATCTTGAGTGTGCGGCCATCGACATGGCTGGCGAGCAGGACGCCCGCGCCGCACCCCAGGATGATCCATGGCGCCCAAGCCTTGAGCACCTCAAATTCCACCGCCCCGCGTTTGGCGTGGGACATCAGCGACCGGATCGACGTGACGATGATGGTGGCGGCAGACGTGCCGATCGCAACGTGGGCGATGGCATCCTTGGTCCCGCCCAGCAGCGGCAGCACGACCAGCAAGGCCGGCACGACAACAAAACCGCCGCCAATGCCGAATATGCCTGCGGCAAAGCCGGCCAGAAGCCCGGCCGCCAGCATGGCGACAAGCGGCACCAGCCATGTCGTGATTTCAGCGGACATCACAGCCCCCCTGTCTGCGCAGGCCCGCCCGCGCGCATGTGGATGCCATCGCCCTGCGGGATCAAGGCGGCGAAAATGGGGTAATCGTCCATGATGTAAGACCATGCCTCTCTTCGGCGGAACCAGAATGCATGGGAGGCATGCGGCGATGTCCCCCTGCCCGCTCAACGAACGGGGACGGAGAACCCGCAACGAACTTCGCATCACGCCAGTTACAAACTGGAAACAATTGCCAGCCGGGCGCCGCGAGGCAAAACAAAAGCGCCAGCCCCGATGAAAGGGCTGGCGCTTTTCGCCACGGCGTCGGTGCACGCAGCGGTCGTTTGCCGGAATGAAGACCGTGCCAGGATCAGGCCACGGCGTCTTCCGCTGGCGTATAGGGAAGCCCCAGATCCTCAGCCACCGCCTGATAGGTGACTTTGCCGTCCCATATGTTCAGGCCGGCGCGCAGATGCACGTCGCGGCGCAGCGCCTCCTTCCACCCCAGCTCGGCAATCCGCAGCGCATGGGGCAGCGTGACATTGTTGAGCGCATAGGTGCTGGTGCGCGCGACCGCGCCGGGCATGTTGGCGACACAATAATGCACGACATCGTCCACGACATAGGTCGGGTCTGCATGGGTCGTCGGATGGCTGGTTTCGAAGCAACCGCCCTGATCGATCGCGACATCGACAAGAACCGCGCCCTTCTTCATGGTCTTGAGCATATCGGCGGTCACGAGCTTCGGCGCAGCGGCGCCAGGAATGAGAACCGCGCCGATCACCAGGTCAGCATCCGCCACGCAATCGGCGAGATTTGCCTTGTTCGAAAAGCGCGTCTTGGCCCGTGCTTCAAAATACATGCCCAGTTTTTCGAGCACCTCAGGGCTGCGATCCAAAATGGTGACGTCCGCGCCCAGGCCTGCCGCCATTTGCGCCGCATTGAATCCGACAACGCCGCCGCCGATCACCGCGACCTTGGCGGGCAGCACGCCGGGCACGCCACCCAGCAGCACCCCCCGGCCGCCATGCGCCTTCTCAAGCGCCGTCGCGCCCGCCTGGATCGCCATGCGGCCGGCGACCTGGCTCATGGGCTTGAGCAGCGGCAGGCCACCGCTTGCGTCGGTCACGGTTTCGTAGGCGATGCAGGTCGCGCCGCTGGCAATGAGGTCGCGGGTCTGGTCCGGATCGGGCGCCAGATGCAGATAGGTGTAGAGTATCTGGCCAGGACGCAGCATCGCGCGCTCTGCCGCCTGCGGCTCCTTGACCTTTACGATCATGTCGGCCGTGGCGAAGATTTCGGCGGCTGTGGCGACGATGTCGGCGCCCGCCTTGACGTAAAGATCATCGCCCGCGCCGATGCCGTCGCCAGCACGGGTTTCGACCAGCACGCGATGGCCATGAGCGGTCAGTTCATGAACGCTTTCAGGCGTCAACCCGACGCGATATTCGTGATTCTTGATTTCCTTGACGGTGCCGACGATCATCATGTCTCTCCGAAAACAAGGGGCAGCGCTCTGCTGCGCGTCCTTGAGCGTCAGCATAACGCAAAGCCGACGACGAGTGGTCCTGCATTTCCGGGTTGGAAAAAGGATTTAGTGAATGATATGCCGCGATACGGCTCATGATCGGGATGAGATTGCGTGGATCGGTTCGATATTGCCATACTTGAAGCGTTGCAAAGCGATTCCCGGCGATCGATGGCTGACCTGGGGGAACGGATCGGCCTGTCCGCATCCGCCTGCCATCGTCGGATCAAGGCAATGGAGGAAGCGGGTCTGATCGCCGGCTATGCCGCACGGCTCGACCCCAAGGTTCTGGGACTGGACCTCCAGGCTTTTGTCGAAATTTCGCTGACCAGCCAGAGCCGCGAGACCATGGATCGGTTCGAACACGCGGTGGCCGACTTTCCCGAAATATTGGAATGCCACCTGATGGCGGGACAGGCCGACTATCTGTTGCGCGTGGCCGCAGCGGACCTAAAAGGATTCGACGCCATCCACCGCGACTGCCTCGCCCGTTTGCCCGGCGTCTCCGCCATTCGCACCAGCTTTGCGATCCGCCGCATCCGCGACTGGCAGGGCTATCGCTTGCGCGGGCTCAGGGCGCCGGCCTGACCGGCACGGGCGCGTTGCAAAGATCGACGCCGCCCGCAGGTCGCTCGTAGAAATCATCCTTCCGGTTGGCGCGCAGGCGCAGATACGCCGCAAAGCTGGGCGATGTGGTATCCATTTGCTGGAAATGCGGTTGCTGCGCAGCGGGCAGGTCGCTCGCCAAGCGCATGGACAATATTGGCACCGGGCGCTCTGATCCTGTGTAGAAGCCCAACTCCCCCGATCCGCGCGGCAGGCTGGACAGATGCGCCGTCCCGTCGATCACCCGTCCGACAACCGCGATGTTGCGATCGAGCTGACGCGGGGCCTGACCGATCACCGTATAAAGTTCCGCGCCAGTACCCGCGTCTGGCGACAGGTTGCGCCCGACCCCGACATAGCCATAGCAATGCGGCAGCCAGGCGGCATTTCCATCCATCGCTACCGGCCAGCCCGCAACGAAACCGGTCTTTGGCGCATAGGCATCGGGATAGGGCAAGGGCGTCACGCGCAGTCGTCGATTGGCAAGGGGCAACGCATAATCGGCGGCGCTGGTCTGCAGAAGCCCGGCGGGCAACGGCTTTTTTTCGGTCGCGTCGCCCCATTGCGCGACATAATTATCCTGCACCCGATTGATGCTGGTCCCGTCCCACCAGTGCGCCCGGGCGAGTGTGCGGATATTGGCGACGTGGCGTGGGGCCATGGCCGGGGCAAGCTGGACGATGACCTGTGCGCCGCCATCGATCGTCATGACGATCAAATCTTCCGTAGAAATGTCTGCCCAAGCGTCGGCAGGTGATGATGCGACAAGAGCGGCAGGCGTGGCTGACGGTTCGCCGGCCGCCTGAACGGTAACAGAGGCCAAGGCTGCGGTCAGCGCGATGCGAAGCGGACGGATCATCGGGCCATCAAACAAGGCCTATTCAACAAAGTAAAGCTCTGTTGCTGATGCCCCTTGCCACCTCGCCCGCCCCGCGATAGGGAGCCGCCTTCCAGTGCGATTGGATGAAAGAACCCGAATGATGCCGCTTGCAGCGGCAGCCGGGTTGCGTGCGGAGCGGTGGCCGAGTGGTCGAAGGCGCTCGCCTGGAAAGTGAGTATACGTCAAAAGCGTATCGAGGGTTCGAATCCCTCCCGCTCCGCCACCTAGTCATTCAGTGACAGAGAATTCAGCCATATGGCGGCTCAAAACGCGCAGTTGCGCCCCTTCCAGAATCCAAACCGTAGCGCAGAGAATTTTTCTCACTGAAAAAATCCGCATTTTATTGGGACTTTCTCCGGGCTAACTCGCCCCACTACGCTTGAGACACGCGGCCTGTTTTGCCCCCATCGTTTTCCCTGCTTCCCGTCGGTTTACAGGGAAAATGATGTAACTCGAAGCGATAGGCCCATTTTCTGGCTCTTAAAACCTCGGATCTACACGGCCTGGCGGAGAAATTCCCTGCTCGCGATAACAGGGAATTTAGACCAGCAAGGTCATTCGAAACAGCAGCTAAAGCGACGGAAAATAGCCGTTATCAGCCTAAACGCCTTGATCTGCCCCCACCGAGTGG
>NZ_DJDV01000091.1:0-13236 GCF_002431195.1 Sphingobium sp. UBA5915
GGCTCTGTTGCAAAAATCGTGAAGCTTGAGCATGCTTGGCGGAGATTGGACGGACGGAACGATGACGGATTTCAAGTGGCGCCATTTCCAGGGTGATGTGATCCTGTGGGCGGTGCGCTGGTATTGTCGCTATCCGATCAGCTATCGCGACCTTGAGGAAATGCTGGCGGAACGCGGCATTTCGGTCGACCATACGACGATCTATCGCTGGGTCCAGTGCTACGCCCCGGAGATGGAGAAGCGGCTGCGCTGGTTCTGGCGGCGTGGCTTTGATCCGAGCTGGCGCCTGGATGAAACCTACGTCAAGGTGCGGGGCAAGTGGACCTACCTGTACCGGGCAGTCGACAAGCGGGGCGACACGATCGATTTCTACCTGTCGCCGACCCGCAGCGCCAAGGCAGCGAAGCGGTTCCTGGGCAAGGCCCTGCGAGGCCTGAAGCACTGGGAAAAGCCTGCCACGCTCAATACCGACAAAGCGCCGAGCTATGGTGCAGCGATCACCGAATTGAAGCGCGAAGGAAAGCTGGACCGGGAGACGGCCCACCGGCAGGTGAAGTATCTCAATAACGTGATCGAGGCCGATCACGGAAAGCTCAAGATACTGATCAAGCCGGTGCGCGGTTTCAAATCGATCCCCACGGCCTATGCCACGATCAAGGGATTCGAAGTCATGCGAGCCCTGCGCAAAGGACAGGCTCGCCCCTGGTGCCTGCAGCCCGGCATCAGGGGCGAGGTGCGCCTTGTGGAGAGAGCTTTTGGCATTGGGCCCTCGGCGCTGACGGAGGCCATGGGCATGCTCAACCACCATTTCGCAGCAGCCGCCTGATCGGCGCAGAGCGACAGCCTACCTCTGACTGCCGCCAATCTTTGCAACAGAGCCCTACCGAATATCAGCCCCTTCGTCAGATGGGTCGTCACTTGATCCGACAACATCCGATAATCGATTATATGCTTTGCACCATGAAGGTCGTTGGCCACTGATGGCAGTCTGTCCTCCAACGAAGACTCAAACATCCGGCTTCCTCTCTAGCTATCGCGCGCCACGATAAATGCGCCCAACGGCACATCATCGTTTCGAAACGCCGCCCTTGCTCTACCGACCTGCCTAATGACAGAGCAACCGTCGAAAGGCGAGGCATCTGTCTCCTGTGGACACATGCCTAAATTGTACAGCTTCTTGGGTCAAGGTCGGGTGTCGGCCGATTCGTCCAGGGTGTGTCAAACGGGCAAAGAGCGTGCAGACGCGCGAATAAGAAGCGATAAATCAATAGTATAGTCGAGATGTGAGCCGCACTTGACAAAAAATCATGATCTGTCCAATCTGTCTTCTGTCCACAGAGTGCTTCTTGCGGTGTAAGGCGGATTTTCCTCCCCATCTCGCCAAGCGTCGTGGCCGGGTGGGTTTGAAGAGCTGATGACGCTATGAGGGAGGGAAGAGTGTCGATGAGAATTGTGAAGTTGGTGTCAGTCCTAACGACGGTGTCTATGCCAGCACTCGCGGCGGCTCAAACCGCGCCTCCCGCGACCACCGACAATGCCGGCGTTGAGGATATCGTGGTCACCGCGCAGCGCCGGTCGCAAAGCATGCAGAATGTCGGAATTTCAATCACAAGCGTGACCGGGTCCCAGCTGCGCGAATTTCACCTGACGGACAGCGTCGATATCGCCAAGATCGCGCCCAACGTCTCGGTTTCGACCAGTAACGGTGGCCAATCGACGCAATTCACGATGCGCGGGATCACGCAAAGCGACTATAACGATCACGTCGAATCGGCCATCGCTGCCTATGTCGACGACACTTATATCCCGATGCAGCAGGGCCAGACATTTGGTCTTTTCGACCTTGACCGCATCGAAATGCTTAAGGGTCCGCAGGGAACCTTGTTTGGACGCAACGCGACCGGCGGCGTCGTCAACTATATCACAAAAAAACCGACCGACGAATTGGATGGCTTTGTCGATCTGACGTATGGCTCGTACAACAATGTCCGGCTGGAAGGAGCCGTTGGCGGCACATTGGTCAGTGGTGTTCGCGGGAGACTTTCAGGCTTTTTCGAGCGGTATGATGGCTACCTCAAGAACGGCTATCCCGACCAGACCTATGTTCCGAGTTCACTGGCAGCGGGGCTGGGAACGAACTCGCTGAAAGGCGCTGGCGCCGACCTTGGCGGCGTGCGCGGTAATTGGGCGGTTCGCGGTCAGCTTGACATCGACCTCGGGCCCAAGACCACGCTGTGGCTGTCCGCTGCCTATAACCGATCGCTCGCATCGACCACACCGTATCAAAACAAGGCAACTGTCGCAGTCTACAATAGCGCCGGGCAGATCATCAACACGATCGATGCGACGAAAACGGTCACCTGTCAGGCCATTCAAAACGGAAGCTGCATCAACGCCGGATATTCGCCCTATCCCGGCACGACCCGCCCCGTGGCGGGAGGTGATTTCTACGGATACGTCGACCCCGACGGGAATGGACCGCTTACCAGCAGCGACTATGCATTCAGCAGCCCGAATTCGTATTACACCTACGGGTTTAGTGCCAAGCTGACGTCCGACCTAGGATTTGCAACGCTGACGGCCATCAGCGACTTCAAGCATTTCTACAAGCATATCGATCTCGATTTGGAGGGCGGTCCTGAAAATCAGTATTTTTATCGCAACCTGTCACGCGAAGATGGCTTCTCCCAAGAATTGCGATTGAATGGAAAGTCCGGCCCGCTGACCTGGGTGGCGGGTGCTTATTACCTCTACGTTCTCAACCATACGGTATCCGGCCTCGGAGCACTTCCCAATAGCGCGACATCAACCGATGGCTTCGATCAGCCGCGCTTCGTGAAACTGCGGACCAACTCCTATTCAGGTTTTGGCCAAGTCGAATATGCCATCGAAAAAAACCTGTCGGTGATTGGCGGCGTACGCGTGTCCCGCGAACTCAAGGATTACGACTTCCGAGTCGACTTCGTCACACCGACGGCAGGTGGGGACCCGTTCAACTGGAACTATGCGCCGACAATTTCGGGACCCGGCTTGTCGCAGGGCCTTTATACTGGTCGGTTGGCAAATACCTTATGGTCGTGGAAGGGACAGCTGAACTGGCGTCCTGGCGGCTCAGTCTTGTTATATGCTGGCGTCACGCAAGGCGTGAAAGCCGGCAGTTTCAATGCGGGTGGCCCGCCGCTCGATGTGAGCAAAATACCCTATAAGCCGGAGCGACTTGTTTCGTACGAGGCGGGCATCAAGTCGACATTTCTTGACCGACGTCTGCGGTTCAACGCCGCGGCATTCTATTACGACTATCATGACTATCAGGCGGCGCAGTGGCTCGGTGCCTCGACGTTGATCGTCAACGTGCCCGCGACCATTTACGGCGGCGAGGCCGAGATTGCCGCCAAACCGACGCCAAACCTCGAACTCTCGTTCAACGCAGGTTACCAAACCAGCAAAGTAAAGAATGTGCCGATGCAGGACGGCACGCTCAAGACGCGCGAGACGACGTTCGCCCCAAAATGGACGCTGTCGGCCTCGGCCCGCTATACGTTGCCGACGACGGTTGCTGGCGGCAAGACGGCCTTCCAGATTGACGGCAACTACCAATCTTCTGTCTGGCAAAACCTCAACAATTTCGATGCCAATAAGATGCCGGGCTGGGCGATCATGAATCTGCGTCTGGACTGGACGTCGCCCGATACGCGTTGGCAGGCATCGATTTTCGCACGCAACGTCTTCAATAAATACTATCAGATCGGCGGGTTCGACCTGTCCGTCATCTGCGGGTGCAATGAAGTTGCAGTAGGAAAGCCTCGGTGGATTGGCGCACAATTACGCTATTCGATCAAATAGCGATTGGGTGAGGCGTTCATGAAGCTGTGTTTCTTCAATTTCCATCGGTCTGCGGCAGTACGTCATGACGCTGTGTATCGTTACTCGCACCAGGGCTAGTTCATGCTTCAAATTCCTCCTGAGATACGGCTGCGAGGCAGCGAAGCGCGACCGATGGATACGATCTCCGGCAAACTCCGTCCGTTTCTGGCGCTCGCTGACTTCGAAAAAACCGCTCGGCGTAAGCTGCCCAGACAGATTTATGGATATTATGCTGGCGGCAGCGAAACAGAGAAAGGGATGAAGAGCAACTTTGACAGCTTTGACGATTATGGCCTCGTTCCCCGAGCCCTCGTCGACGTTACGTCGCGCTCGAGCAAAACCACGCTGTTCGGACGAGACTATGCAATGCCCGTCGGTATCGCGCCCATGGGATTGTCAGGTCTAGCCGCTTTTGAAGGGGATTTGCTGCTCGCCCGCGCAGCTGCGGTGGAAGGCGTGCTGATGGTTCCCAGCGCAACGTCGATCATGCCGCTCGAACGGATCTGTGGCGAGGGTCGCGCCCACTGGTTTCAATGTTACCTTCCAGGCGAGGCAGAGCGGATTGCAGCGATGCTGGATCGGGTCGAGCGAGCGGGCTGCGATACTGTCGTGCTGACCGTCGACGTGGCGGTACCCGCCAATCGCGAAAATAATGTTCGCACAGGGTTCAGCATGCCGCTGCGACCCAGCGCCAACCTGCTATTTCAAGGATTGTCGCATCCGCGATGGTCGATCGGGACCTTTTTAAGGACGCTTGCCGCTGGGATGCCGCACTTCGAGAATATGGATGCCTTTCGAGGCCCGCCGATATTGTCGAAAAACGTCGTGCGGCGGATTGGCCGCCGCGACGCGTTATCCTGGGATCATGTCAAAATGATGCGCCGGTACTGGCGCGGCAATCTTGTCATCAAGGGCCTGCTGCATCCCGACGACGTTGCCGTGGCCGCCAAACTGGGCATCGACGCGGCGTGGATCTCCAATCATGGCGGGCGGCAGCTTGATACCGCGGTGGCGCCCATGCGCATGCTTCCTCGGATACGAGATTGCGCCGGTGCCATGAAGATTTTCATCGATGGCGGAATCCGCCGGGGAACGGATGCGCTTAAGGCGCTCGCTCTGGGTGCAGATTTCGCGTTCATCGGACGGCCGTTCCTGTTCGCCCTCGCTGCGGCGGGGGAGGGGGGCGCCCGTCATGCCATTCAGCTCATCAAGAGTGAGATCGACAGAGACATGGCACTAATGGGCGTTACCTCGCTCGCCGGTCTTAACGAAGACTGCCTTTCGCGAACATGTCCAGTTGACAGGAGGCTTTCACCTTTTGCTCGATGGTCAATAAAGTCTCAAGATACTTGGAGCGCCGCAGATGAAGTATAAGATTTCCGTCGACACTGGAGGAACATTTACGGACGTCGTCGTCCAGAACGAACTGGGCCAGGTTTTTATTGGAAAATCTTTGACAACCCCCGATCGCATCTTCGAGGGCATGTTAGGGGCGCTCAGCGCCGCTGCGGACGAAATGCGCATCCCGGTGGGTGAATTGCTCACGGAATCCGGTCTGCTCATTTATGGAACGACGCGATCGACCAACGCCATTATCCAAGGCAAGACGGCGAAAACAGCGTTCATTACGACTGCGGGATTTCCCGACATTCTCGTGACTCGCGAAGGCGGGAAGTTTGGGACGCATGACTTTTCTTTCGATTTTCCGAAGCCTTACATTCCGCGGCGCTACACCTATGAAATTGACGAACGCGTGTCGTCCGAAGGGGAGATCGTCACCCCACTGAACGAAGCGCAAGCGCGCAGCGTCGCGCGGCAACTGGTCAGCGAGGGTTTCGAGGCTGCGGCGATCTGCCTGCTTTGGTCAATTGCCAATCCCGCCAACGAGAAGCGGATGGGCGAGATCCTGGCCGAGGAGGCGCCAGGAATTGCTTTCTCCTTGTCGCATGTACTCGTTCCGATCATCCGCGAATATCGTCGTGCCTCGACGACTGCCATCGACGCCTCGATCAAGCCATTGATGCAGGGTCATTTGCGCGAGATGCAAGCAGATCTGCGGGCTGCGGGCTTCCGAGGCAACATCTTCGTTAGCACGTCGGCCGGTGGTTGCACCCATGTCGATGAAATTGTCGAGAAGCCCGTGCATACTGTCAAATCCGGACCCGCCATGGCGCCAGTTGCCGGACGCGCCTTTTCCGATATGGAGGCGCTCGGCGGTGATGTGATCGTCTGCGACACCGGCGGTACGACGTTCGACGTGGGCCTCGTGCGTGAAGGCAAGCTGAAATATAGCCGTGAGACGTGGTTGGGCGGCCAGTGGATGGGTCATCTGACCGCAATGCCTTCGGTCGATGTCCGATCGGTCGGCGCGGGTGGCGGTTCGATCGCGTGGCTCGACGACGGCGGATTGTTGCGCGTGGGGCCGATCTCGGCCGGTTCCGTGCCAGGTCCCGTCTGCTACGGCCGAGGCGGCGACAAGCCGACGGTCACAGATGCTGCCGTTGTCCTGGGATATATCGACCCAGCCTATTTTCTGGGCGGACGCATGAAGCTCGATATTGCCGCCGCCCGCGCCGCGATTGGTGAGCTTTCGGCGCGGCTCGAAATGAGCGTGGAGCAGGCTGCGGAGGCGATCATGAAGATTGCTAACGAGCATATGATTAACGCGATTCAAGACATTACGGTCGCGGAAGGTTTTAACCCCGCCGAGGCAGTCTTGGTCGCAGGTGGCGGTGCGGGCGGGCTTAACATCGTTCCAATCGCCCGCGAGCTTGGCGTCAAAACGGTACTGGTTCCCCGCACAGCAGGCGCACTGTCGGCGTCCGGCATGCAATTCTCGGATATCGTTTTCGAAGAATCGGCAAACCGGGTCACGACCTCGGATCGGTTCGATCGCGACCGCGTGAATGAAGCACTGCAAGATATCGACGCTCGGCTGACTCAGGCCGCGAGCGGGCTCGCTCTCGCCAGTGAGGCACCAAGCAGTCGAGAATACACCGTCGAAGCCCGTTATTTCACTCAAGTTTGGGAACTTGATGCGCCGCTGGCGACAAGCATGTTCACTTCACAGGGCGATGTCGACGATTTGGTCGAGTCCTTTCATCGCGCGCACGAGCGTGTGTTTGCGGTCCGCGATGAGACCGGCAAGGTTGAATGCCTCAATTGGCGGGGCCGATTGACCATTGGGCTTGGTACAAAATCTATCGCGCCAGATGGCGAAAGGCCGCAGGCCAGCGCTATCGCCGCGACCCGTCCCTCGTTTTTCGACAACGATTCCGTGGATGTGCCCATCTACAAGGGCACCAGCCTCGCTGTGAACAGCAAGATCCAAGGTCCGGCGATTATCGAAGAGCCGACGACGACCATCGTGATTTACCCCGGGTCGACCGCCTGGCTGACGCCATCTCACAATTATCTGATTTCGCTCTGACTTTTATCGCGAAGGCATAGTCATGAACAGCAATACCAGCAAATCCGAGCCCGACACGATCGATCCGATGCTCCTGTCGGTCATGTCGAACCGAGTCGATGGCATCGTGCGCGAAATGACCAGCACGCTCCTGCGCGCCTCGCGTTCTGCCGTGATCGCGAGCGCACGCGATATGTCCTGCGCCATCGTTACTGGTGACAATGAACTGCTGGCGTCCGCGGAAAGTCTACCCGTCCATATTTTCGGGTCGCACTTGCAGACGATTTCGATGCAGCAGCTGCATCCCGATTTGGCCGAAGGCGATGCGTTTCTCCACAACGACCCATATATGGGGAATACGCATCCGGCCGATCACACAATTCTCATCCCGGTCTTCTTCGACGGCGAGCACATGTTCACTGTGTGCTCCAAGGCGCATCAAGCGGATACCGGCAACGCGACGCCGACAACATACGCTCCCTATGCCAAGGACGTTTACGAAGAAGGTGGGCTCATCTTCCCGTGCGTACGCGTGCAGCGCAATTTTACGATGGTCGAAGACATTGTGCGGATGTGCCGTCGCCGCATTCGTGTCCCGGACCAATGGTATGGCGACTTCCTTGCTGCAATCGGCTCATGCCGAGTCGGCGAGCGCCGGCTGATCGAATTCTGCAAAAAATACGGCAAGGACAAGGTCAAGACGTTCATCAAGCAGTGGCTCGATTATTCCGAGCGTCGCGCCACGCAAGCCATCAAACAGCTCCCACGGGCGACAATCAAGCACACTGGCGCGCATGATCCGATCCCCGGTCTTCCCCAGGGTATTCCGATCAATTGCACGATCGATATCGACCCCGATGAAGGGCAAATCGTTATCGATCTGCGGGACAACATCGATTGCGTACCGAACGGCTTCAATGTCTGTGAGGCCTGTTCGATCAACAATTCGATCGCCGGCGTCATGAACTGTCTTGACCCCGACATTCCGCGCTCGGGCGGCATCTTCCGCCGCGTGAAGGTGCTGTTACGCGATGGCGGCGTGATTGGACGCACAACCTTTCCGTTTTCGGCATCAATCGCGACGACCAATGTCGGCGACCGCTTGGTCAATCTGACGCAGTCAGCCATGGCGCAACTTGGTGACGGTTATGGCCTCGCCGAAGGCGGTGTCGGGATGGGCGCGGGTTGGGCTGTCGTCTCCGGCAAGGACTTCAGGCACAACGGCGAACCCTATATCAATCAGATTTTCGTTGGCGGAAATGGCGGCCCGGCCAGTCCGACGTCTGATGGATGGTTGACCTACGGCATCCCCGTGGCAGCGGGTTTGATCTATCGCGATTCAATCGAACTGCTGGAGGTCAAGCATCCGCTTCACATGAAGTCGATGCGCATTCAGCCGGGGACCAGTGCACCCGGCAAGTTCCGTGGCGCGCCGGGGGCCGAACTCATTTACGGGCCCAAGAAAGACACCATGACCGTAGCGATACCCTGCGATGGTCAGGAATTTCCGCCCAAGGGTGTGAATGGCGGCCATGACAGTCCCGGCGCGCGCACCTTCAAAGTCAATCTTGATGGATCCGAAGAGCGGCTTCCCGGCGTAACGCAAATCGATCTCGTGCCGGGAGAATGGCTGCGCGGTATCGACAATTCGGGTGGGGGATATGGTCATCCCTTTGACCGTGATCCCGATCGGGTGCTATACGACGTTGCCGAGAAATGGGAGACGATCGAGCGCGCACGCGACATCTACGGCGTTGATGTGCGCGAGGACAAGTCTTCACAGCTAGGATTTGCCATCGATTACCCCGCCACCACCGCACGGCGGGCGGCGTTGATGGGCCACGCCCATGATTGACGCGCCCAACTCGGCCAGTGCCCGAGACATCTCGTATCACCTTCACCCCTCGACCAATGCCAGGCGCCATGAGGCGATCGGTCCGACCATCATCGACCGAGGTGATGGCATCTACGTCTACGACGATCAGGGACAGGAATATATCGAAGGGCTGGCGGGCTTGTGGAGCGTTGCCGTCGGTTTCAGCGAAGATCGATTGCGCGAGGCGGCTTACCGCCAGATGCATAAACTGCCTTACTACCACCTATTCGGGCACAAGTCGCACGAACCTGCGATTGAGCTCGCCGAGCGGCTGGTACGAATGGCCCCCGGTAACATGTCAAAGGCGTTCTTCACCAACTCGGGTGGGGAAGCCAATGACACAGCGCTCAAATTGGTTCGCTACTACAACAATGCGCGCGGTCGCCCCGAGAAGAAGAAGATAATCTCGCGCAACCGAGCCTATCACGGTGTCACGATCGGGGCCGGCAGCCTGACCGGGATTCCGATCTTCCATCGAGATTTCGATCTTCCCATCCCCGGCGTTCTCCATGTCGGATCGCCGCATTTTTATCGGGAGGCGCAAGCCGGCGAGACCGAAGCACAGTTCGTTGACCGGCTGGCATGCGACCTCGAAGACACGATCCTGCGTGAAGGACCCGAGACGATCGCGGCATTCATCGGTGAACCCGTCATGGGCGCCGGTGGCGTCATTTTGCCGCCCGACGGCTATTGGCAACGTGTGCAGGAGATTTGCCGTCGGCACGACATACTTTTGTGGATCGACGAAGTCATTTGCGGTTTCGGGCGTACCGGGAAGACCTTTGGCTGCGATACCTATGACATCATTCCCGATATCGTCGTGCTCTCAAAGCAAATCACATCAAGCTACATGCCGCTGGGCGCTACGCTGATTTCCGATGAAATCTATCAGGGAGTCGCCGACAATTCGGCCAAGATAGGCGCGCTCGGCCACGGCATTACCGGCGGAGGCCATCCGGTTGCCGTCGCGGTGGCCGTCGAAAATCTGAATATCCTTGAATCGGACAAGCTGATGGAGCGCGTGCCCGCTCTTTCCGAGCATTTTCTCCGTCGTCTTCACGGATTCTCGGATCATCCTTTTGTGGGCGAAACGCGAGGCGTCGGGCTGATCGGCGCAATTGAATTATCACCCAATCCCGCGTCTCGCGCACCATTCGATCCGCCAGGCAAATGCGGCGCGTATCTCATGGATGCCATGCAAGCCAATGGCCTTATCACGCGAGCGATTGGCGATGCTGCAGTGTTTTGTCCACCCTTGATCATCACGTCTGCTCAGATCGACGATCTGTTCGATCGCTTCGCACACGCACTCGACCAGACCGTCGACTGGTATCGCCGGCAGGAAAACTGACATGGAAGCGATGGAAAGCGTGCGGGTCGAAAAGGTCGCGCTGGAAGCGTTCTGCACGTCGATCCTTGCCGCCCATGGCGCATCGGAGGCAGCTTCCGTTGCTTGTGCAAGGGCAACCACAGATGCTTCGCTGCGCGGGGTAGACACGCACGGTGTGCGCCTCATTCCCTCCTATGTCGCTTGGGTGAAGGGCGGACGCCTCGACACGGACGCCGATACGCATTTTCGCAAGGTTGCGCCGTCAATGGGTATTCTCGACGGCGGGGGCGGCTTCGGTCATATCGCCAGTTACCGTGCCGTGGATGAAGCTGTCAGCCTCGCTAGGGAAACGGGCATCGGTGCCGTCGCGGTTCATGGCAGTGCCCATCATGGTGCCACTGGAACCTATGCGCTTTATGGGGCAAGCCAGGGCTGCGTTACTTTTGGCTTCACGCATTCGGCGCCAGGCGTCGTTGCGCATGGCGGGCGCCATGCATTCCATGGCACGAACCCCATTGCGTTCGCGATGCCGCTAGCCGGCGAAGAGCCAATGCTCCTCGATATGGCTACGAGCTCGATACCGCTTAATCGCATCTATCTACGACGCGATACCGGGACCGCCCTCCCAGAAGATGTTGCTGTCGATCGCGACGGCGCGATGACAACCGATGCGCATGCTGCTCAATCGCTGCTGCCCCTGGGCGGCGTGCATTATGGCTATAAAGGCGCTGGCCTGGCGATGATGGTGGAGTTGTTGTGTACGGTGTTTACCGGCAGCGCCGCTGCGGTGACGCTGCCGGCGTTCGCCGATGTGAGTAGAGGACGGCCAAGCCCGATCGGTCACTTTTTTCTGGCGATCGATGGCGCGCGCTTTCGCGGCTCGGCCGCGTTTTCGGATGCTGGCGCAGCGGCCGTGGCTCGGCTTCGCGCGTGCGTTGCGCTGGTCGGCCTGGATGTCATGGCACCCGGCGATCCCGAAAAACGCGAGAAGGCCGTTCGCCTGGTGCAAGGAGTCCCCGTCGATCGCGCGACTTGGGACCGGTTGTCGATACTGGCGAGAGACAAGGGCATTGGCATGCCGACACTGTTCCAGCAACAGCCGCACGTCCCGGAGAATGCCGATGACTAGTCATGGCAATTTTATCGACGGCGCGTGGACACCAGCGACGCACGGCGTTCCGAACATCAACCCTTCTGATCTCGATGACGTCATCGGCGAGTTTGCCGCCGCGCAGCCGGCGGAGGTCGATGCCGCCATCGGTGCTGCCCGACGCGCATTCCCCGCATGGTCAGCGAGCGGACCATTAAAGCGTGAGGCGATTTTGCGGCGTACCGCTGCGGAGCTGCGCTCGCGACAAGAAGAGCTTGGCACCTTGCTGGCGCGTGAAGAAGGCAAGACAAGTGCTGAGGGTATTCTCGAAGCGGCCCGTGCCGCGAGCATATTCGATTTTTTTGCCGGCGAATGTCTGCGACTGGCCGGCGAGACCTTGCCGTCACAACGTTCCGGGGTCGAAATCGCGATCGAACGCGAACCTCTGGGTGTCGTGGCGATAATCACGCCTTGGAACTTTCCCCTAGCCATCCCTGCATGGAAGATCGCGCCGGCGCTTTGCTATGGCAACACCGTTATTTTCAAGCCGGCTGAGCTTGTTCCCGCCTGCGCAGTGGCATTGGTCGACATTCTTGCTCGCGCAGGACTACCCGACGGCGTTCTCAACCTGATCATGGGCTCGGGGCAGGTTGTCGGCCAATCCATTCTCGATGATCCGCGGTTGGACGCCGTCAGTTTTACCGGTTCGACAGAAATCGGTCGCAAGATAGCGGTGACCTGCGCGCAACAATTGCGCAGGGTGCAGCTCGAAATGGGCGGCAAAAATCCGCTCATTGTCCTCGACGACGCTGATCTCGACCACGCCGTTGAGCTGGCGCTGAATGGGGCTTTTTTTTCTACGGGTCAGCGCTGCACGGCGTCATCGCGCCTCATCGTGACCGATGGCATTCACGACCAGTTCGTCGATGCCCTCAAAAGCCGAATGGCAAAGCTGGTGGTCGGACATGCCCTGGCCCCTACTACGGAGATCGGACCCGTCGCCAGTGCGGCCCAGCTCGCGCGAAACGGCGACTATATCGATTTGGGTACCCGCGAAGGTGCACTCCTTGCCTTTGGCGGACGTCGGCTTGAATGTGAAACCAAGGGCTACTTCTTTGAACCGGCGTTATTCACGCACGTCAGCAACGATATGCGCATCGCGAGAGAAGAGATATTCGGTCCGATCGCGGCCGTCATCAGAGCAAAAGACTATGACGACGCGCTGATGCTGTCGAACGATACAGCCTTTGGCCTCGCCGCCGGCATTTGTACCCGAAGCCTAAAGCATGCGGCTCATTTTCGGCGCCATGCGAACGCCGGCATGGTCATGGTGAATTTGCCCACCGCCGCCACTGAATATCATGCCCCGTTCGGCGGCAAGCGTGCGTCGAGCTTGGGTCCGCGTGAGCAAGGCCGATACGCGGCCGAATTCTACACCAGCCTCAAGACGTCCTATTGTTTCGCTGACATTTGACCACTGCACCCCTCATGCGCTCCCCGATGACCGGTATCATGCGGTCAACCGGCGTGCTTACGATACCTCACAGTTCAACCAAGACCGGCCTCAAGGAGTCTTTATGTCTTACCGTGATCGCCGCGCTCCCGCCGGATGTGTCGATGTCGGATGCAGCAAAGCATGCCCTTGCGGGCTCTGTTGCAAAAATCGT
>NZ_DJDV01000033.1:0-13173 GCF_002431195.1 Sphingobium sp. UBA5915
CAACCGGTCATCGGCCACGCGTTCGTCGGTCATCAGCCAGAGACCGGGCAGCGATTTGCGGTGGCGGCGGTGCATGGCCATCCCTATAGCAGCGCGCATGACGACCGCCAGCATCCCCGCCGATCCGGCCGCCCAGCGGCTGGCCGCCGTGCGCGACGCCATGCGCCGCGCCGCCCGCCTGACCGATCGCAGCGCCGACGACATTCGCCTGATCGCGGTGTCCAAAACGCATGACGCCGACGCCATTCGGCCTTTGATAGCCGCCGGACAGCGCGTGTTCGGGGAAAATCGCGTGCAGGAAAGCCAGCAGAAATGGCCGGCGCTGCGCGAGGAGCAGGGCGATATCGAACTGCATCTGGTGGGGCAGCTGCAATCGAACAAGGCGGCCGAGGCGGTCGCGCTGTTCGACGTGATCCATGGTCTGGACCGGCCGTCGCTGCTGACCGCGCTGGCCAGGGCGATGGATGGGGCGGGCAGGCGCGTGCCCTGCTTCATCCAGGTTAATATCGGTGCGGAGGAGCAGAAGGGCGGATGCCCGATCGCCGATACGCCGGCGCTGATCGCGGCGGCGCGCGATGCCGACATTCCGATATTGGGCCTGATGTGCGTGCCGCCCGCCGATGTGGAGCCAGCGCCCTTCTTTGCGTTGCTGGCCAAGATGGCGCGGGAGGAGGGGCTTGAGCGCCTGTCGATGGGCATGTCTGGCGATTATGAGACCGCGATCATGCTGGGCGCGACCGACATTCGCGTGGGCACAGCGCTGTTCGGCGAGCGCCCCGCGCCCGCCCGCCCGGTGCCGGGGAGCGGGCGGGGGATGATCCGCAATTCAGGAGGATAAGCCCGTCTTTCGATCCTCCCCATGGTGGGGAGTGGTGGAAGGGTGTCACCCTCTTAAAAAGCAGGACACCCCTCCGTCAGGGCTTCGCCCTGCAACCTCCCCTCCAGGGGAGGATGGCGACTTTAAAAACTGCCGCGCAGGGTGATGCCATAGGTGCGCGGTTCGGCGAGATAGGCCGAAATCAGCTGGTTTGCCATCGGTGCGCCGGCAGCGAACTGGCCCGTGGTCGATGTCGCCGGGCTGCTGGACTGGAGCGGGCTGGAGAAGGCGACCTGGGTGAAGTCCTGATTGAAGATATTCTGACCCCAGAATTCGATCGCCCAACGCTGATCCTTGCCGCGTATGCCGACGCGCGCATTGACGATGGCATAGCCATCCTGCCGCTTTTCGGGGAACAGGTCGGAGCCCGTATTATAGTCGCTGGTCAGGCGGCCATCGACGTAGAAGAGCGCGGAAAGGCCGCTGGACCCAAGCTGCGGCGTCCAGGCGGCGCTGGCGGTGGTGACGAGTTGCGGCGCGTTGGAATTGATCGATCCGGGCAGCAGGAACAAGGCGGGATCGAGCGGCACGCTGCCATCGCCGCTGCCGACCAGCCGGTTGGCGAATTTGGCGCGGGCATAGGTGAGGCCGCCGGAGACACGGACATTGCGCGCCGGGCTGGCCGACAATTCCAGTTCCACGCCTTGGCTGACGAGCCCCGGTCCCACATCGCCGCTGTCGCAGGTGCGCGCGGCGCTGAGCGCGCTGTCGCAGCCATTGATATTCTGGACGACGAAGCTGGTGCCGTTGAAGGTGTTGAGCTGGAAATTCTTGAACTCTTGCCGGAAGGCGGCGATGTTCGCGCTCCATTTGGGCTGCGCATATTTAAGGCCGATTTCAAAGGCGTCGACCTTTTCTGCGGCAAAGCGCAGGCTGGTGACATCGGCATTGGTGCGCGGCGCGAAGACGGCGGGAATGGCGTTGAGGCCGGTCGACCCCAGCTGGAAGCGATCAAGGTTGAAGCCGCCGGCCTTATACCCCTTCGAATAGCTGCCGTAGAGCAGCAGATCGTCGATCGGCTTCCAGGACAGCACAGCCGTACCGGAAAATTCGCCATCACTGATGCGGTCGTTGAGGTCGAGCGCGTTGAGGCTGGTCGATCCGTTGCCCAGGCAGCCGAGCGTCAGGATGCCGCCGGCCAATGCGGCGGCGCTGCCCAGTTGCGGATTGGTCGCGATGCCCGGCAGCGCGGACGACTGAAGCGCAGCGCAGGTGGCGTTGTTATTATTGAAATCGGCCGAGAAGCGCTTGCTTTCATGGGTGTAGCGCAGGCCCAGTGTCAGATCGAGCCGGTTGGTGAGGTGGACGATATTATGCGTGAAAAGCGCCCAATTCTCACTCTTCTGCCGGTAGATGGACGCGGTGTCGCCGGTGCCGCCGGGAATGGCGGCGAGCGCGCGCAACCCATTGCCAAGGCCGGTCGAGATTGCGCCCGCCTGCGCTGCGGCAAGGGCTGGGGGCAGGCCGGCATTGATGAAGGATGCGGTCAGGCCCGAATTCAGATTGGCCTGCGTGCCGGCGATCAGCGGTTGGGTGGCAAGGCCGCTGCCGCAGGCGGCGAGTTGCTGTGCGGTGAAATTGCTGGTTGCGCCAGCCCCGGCCATCAAGCGACAGGCGGCAAAGCGGCCATAGTCGGCGCCGAATCGGATATTGTCCTGTAACGTCAGCCGTTCATTGGCGTAATAGCCGCCCACCAGCCAGTCGAGCGCGTCGCTGAACGCTGATCCTTGCAGCCGCAATTCCTGCGTGAAGGTCTTGAACTGACGATAGGTGTTGGGATCGCGATAGAGGAGGTCGGCGCGATTATAGTCATAATCGCCATAGTCGCGGGACTTGTAGTCGCGATAGGCGGTGATGCTGGTGAGCTTGGCGCCGCCGAAATCATAGTTGATTTCGCCCGAAACGCCCCAGTCCTTCAGCTTGCTGACATAGTCGCGGCCCGGCGTGATCGACAGTTCGCGATCATAGGGGTCGGCGGGAATGACGCTGCCCTGGCCCGCCAGGATGGCGGCGATGCGGTTGAAGGGCGCGTCGGTGTAGCCGCCGCCGGCGGCGGGCAGCCGTTCGCGCGATTCGATATAGGCCGCGCCGCAGCAGCTTTCGTCGCGATTGGTATAGTCGCCGATCAGGCGGATGGAGAGCGCGTCATTGGGCTCGATCAGCGCCTGCCCGCGCAGGAAATAGCGGTCGCGATCATTGGTGTCGCCCACGGTCGCGCCGGTGCCGTCGACCAGCTTGTAGAAGCCGTCGCGCTTGCTCCAGACGCCATCGAGCGCCAGCGCGATACTGTCGCTGATCGGTCCGGTGACGCGGCCTGACAGACGCCAATAATCATAATTGCCGTAGGTGATTTCCCCCTTGGCATGGAATTCGCGTTCGGGCGCTTTGCTGATGATGTTGATGAGGCCGGCCGATGCGTTGCGGCCGAACAGCGTGCCCTGCGGCCCGCGCAGCACTTCCACCCGCTCGATTTCGCCCAGTTCGTTGAGACCCGCGCCCGTGCGCGAGCGGTAGACGCCGTCGATGAAGACCGCGACCGAGCTTTCCAGGCCCGGATTGTCGCCGACCGTGCCGATGCCGCGGATACGGGCCGAGGCATTGGCTTCGGAGCCGGTGGAGGAAACGAGCAGCGAGGGCGCGAGCTGGTTCAGCGTACGAATGTCGCTGGCGCCGCTATTCTGCATCGCCTGCGCGCCCACGGCCGACACCGCGATCGGTACGTCCGACAGCGGGCTGGCGCGGCGGGTGGCGGTGACGATGATGTCAGCGGCCGGATCGTCGGCTGCGGCCTGCGGTATAGCGGCGTCCTGCGCCAGCGCGGCGGGGGCAAGCATGCCCAGCGCCAGCGCGCCGGTGGTGGTCAGCCAGAGACTCTTGTCTGTCAGCATCATATCATCCTCTCCTGGCCCGCGCGGCTTTTCGGCGCTTCGGGTTCGGGTGCGATTATGCTGCCACAGCAGGGGATTGGCAAGAGTTGCCCGCTTTTCCGGGGCTTTTACGCAGATGCGAGATGCATCCATGTCGGCGCTGTTGCACAGTGGCAACATTTGCGCTTTGCTTTCCGTAACGTCGCTTTACGAAAGCGGAAAGCGCAGCAGGCGGTCCGCGACGGGCACGAGCGCGGCCGCACCCGGCCCGACGGCGCGGCGAATCTCGCCATGGCCGGCATCGAGTCCGCCGGTGAGCGCGCCGAGCGCGGGCAGGATCAGCTTGGTCGCCGATCCGACAAAGCACCGGCGCGACACATGGCGGCCGCGCAGCGACAGGCGCAGCTTGGGGTGGAAATGGCCGGAAATTTCAGGGTCGGGATCACCGGCCTGTGCCTCATGCCGCAGCCAGATGCCGCCGACTTGCGCCTGGGCGACGCGCCGTCCACCGGGCATTGCGGCCACGCCAATGTCATGATTGCCGGTGATCCAGGTCCAGTCCAACCGACCGGTCAGGGCCGCGAGCCGATCGCGCGCCTGCGGGTCGAGCCGGGCGGCGCCGTCGCTGTCGTGGAAACTGTCGCCCAGCGAATAGACCGCCTGCGCGCCGGTGCGCGCCACCAGCGCGTCGATCATGTCGAGCGTGGCCTGGCTGTCATGTGGGGGCAGGAACTGGCCGA
Organism: Sphingobium sp. UBA5915; assembly: GCF_002431195.1. Classification (NCBI taxonomy): domain Bacteria; kingdom Pseudomonadati; phylum Pseudomonadota; class Alphaproteobacteria; order Sphingomonadales; family Sphingobiaceae; genus Sphingobium; species Sphingobium sp. UBA5915. Next base: position 4,485 of record NZ_DJDV01000033.1, read on the forward strand.
AACGGGCATACCAGCTCGCCTTTTCGAAATGCAGGTCGGCGACCAGCAGCGCGCGGCGCGCGGGCCAATAGAGCGCGGCTTCGGGCAGGGCCAGAAATGCCTCTCCTGCGAACGAAAGGGGAACCATCCAGCGCCTATGCGCTTGTCCGTCGCGGCTTTCAAGTGGCGGCGCACAGGCCTATAGGCGCTGCCATGTCTGCCACCCCGTCCACAGCGCCGTCCGCCTACGCCATTGCCGCCCTGTATCGCTTCGCCCGGTTCGATGATCCCGATGCGATCGCCGTGCAGCTGCGGGCGTTGTGCGGCGATCTTGGCACGTGCGGCACGCTGATCGTCGCGGGCGAGGGAATCAACGGCACGGTGGCAGGCAGCGATGACGCCATCGCCGCTCTGGTCGATCATATCCGCACGCTACCGGGCTGCGCGGATCTCGACGTCAAATATGCGCGCGCCGATGCCGCGCCGTTCGCGCGCATGAAGGTCAAGGTGAAGGCGGAGATCGTGACGCTGGGCGCGGGCGATCTGGACCCTGCGACCCAGGCGGGCGATTATCTGGACCCGGCGCAATGGAACGCGTTGATCGCCGATCCCGACACGATCGTCATCGACACGCGCAACGCCTATGAGGTGGCCTGCGGCACATTTGAAAATGCGATCGATCCGGCGACGCGGTCCTTTCGCGACTTTCCTGCCTGGTTCGATGGGCTGGCGGAGCGATTGCGCGCCGAGGGGCGAGAGCCCAGGATCGCGATGTTCTGCACCGGCGGGATACGGTGCGAGAAATCGACCGCGCTGGTGAAGGCGCGCGGCTTCGACGATGTCTATCACCTGAAAGGCGGCATCCTGCGCTATCTGGAGGAGATGCCGGAAGCTGACAGCCGCTGGCAGGGCGAATGCTATGTCTTCGACGAGCGGGTGACGGTGGGCCATGGTCTGAAACCGGGCAACCATGTCGCCTGCCCCGCCTGCGGCCTGCCCTATCCGCGCGACGGGGAGCATATGTGCGCCGGGGACGAAACGGGCGCCTGGCCGCATCGGGGGTAAGAGCCTCCCGCGCTCAGCGCGGCTCTTCGACCAGTTCGGCGATTTCGAAGACATAGCTGGTCCAGCCGCGCATCTTCGCGCCATCGGCGGCCGGCGCTTTCAGCTTCTTCGCTTCGGCCAGCGAGCGAGTGTGGCCCCAGAACACCTCGGTCCTGCCATTTTCCAATTGCGCGACGATCCGCCAATAATGAGTGAGCGGGTCGGCGGTAGGGCCGATACGCTTCACATAGCCATCGGCCATGGTGGCGACGAGATAGCGTTTGCGGCGGGCCATGGATCAGGCGCGGTAGCGGTGGAGGCTGGCGCCATGGGCGCGCAACCAGGCGCGCGCGGGGCGGGGATCAGCGCCCAGGATGCGGCGATGCGCGGCGTGGAAGGCGGAGCTGTGGTCCATGTGCAGCAGATGCGCCAATTCGTGCGCGACCGTGGCGCGGCGCACCTCTGGTGGGGCGAGGATCAGCCGCCAGCTATAGCGGATCGCGCCAGAGGCGGCGCAACTGCCCCAGCGGCTGCGCGGATCGCCCACCCCGACAGAGGCGACGATGAGGCCATGATCGCGCGCGATGGCATGGCTTTCGGTTTCCAGCACGGCCCGCGCCCGCGCGACCAGCCAGCGCTGCACGCGCGCGCCGACCGATTCGGCCGGGCCGCCCAGCAGGAGACGGTCGCCCTCCAGCCGAATCGTGCGGGTTGCGCCTGCGATCCAGCAGATGGTGACATCGCGCCCTTCGAGCGGGAAGGTCGCGCCATCCGCAAGCGGCGTGATGGCCGGTTGCTTAGCCAGTTGCGCGCGCACCCATGCTTCATGGTCCTGCGCCCAGGCCAGCGCCTTTTTCAGGTTCGCGCGCGCGGGCAGCGAGAGGCGAAGGCCCCCATGGGCGCTGTCCAGCGTCAGCCGATAGGCGCGGGCGCGGGCCGAGCGGCGGATGCGCACCGGCACGGGCGCGCCATCGATCAGGATCGCGGCATCGCCCTCAAAGCTCGCGGTCGACAAGATGATGTTCCCAATCGCCTGCATCCGCCTCCGCCACGGTCCAGCCGCGCACCGATTCGCCGGCGCGATGCACCGCTTCCCGGTCGCCGCTGATGAGATAATGCCAGTCGGGCAGGGGCAGGCCGTCCCCACGCAGCCGGTAGGCGCAGGTGCGCGGCAGCCAGCCAAGGTTGCGCACCTTGGCCGGGGTCAGCCGCACGCAATCGGGCACGAAGCGGCGGCGGTCCTTGTAATTGCTGCACTGGGCGCTCTGGCGGTCGAGCAGGCGGCAGGCGACATTGGTGGGATAAATGCGCCCCGTATCCTCATCCTCCGCCTTGTGCAGGCAGCATTTGCCGCAGCCGTCGCACAGGGCTTCCCATTGCGCGCGATCCAGCTGGTCCAGCGGCTTTTCCCAGAAGGGGGTCACTTGATCCATTGGTGCAGGAAGGCGCGGACCTTGTCCGGCGCGCCTTCGTCCACGTCGGGGGTGCCAGGGTCGTCCACCGGAACCAGAGCGATCGGCTGGCCGTCCGGACCGAACAGATAGGGGGTGCGGCTGTGGCTCACCAGATAGTCGCTGGCGCCCGCGCTCTCTTCCTTGCCGTAGATGACAGCGAAATCCTTGGCGACCTTGGCGATCTGGTCCGGCGTGCCGGTAAGGCCGATGAGGCGGGGGTGAAAGGCGGCCACATAGGTTTTGAGCACGGCGGGCGTGTCGCGGGCCGGATCGACGCTGATCAGCATCGGCTGCACCTTGGCGGCCAGTTGGGGACTGGCTTTTTCAAACTGGGCAAAGCCCTGCATGATGCGTTGCAGGTCGACCGGGCAGATGTCCGGGCAATAGGTATAGCCGAAATAGACGAGGCGATACTGGCCCTTGAAGTCATCCCAGCGGACCTGTTTTCCGTCCTGATTGGTAAGGGTGAAAGGGCCGCCGATGCGCGCGCCGGCAAGGTCGCCCTGGGCTGCGCCATTGTTTGATGCGGCGTTGCCGCCCCCCATATCGCAGGCGGAAAGCAGGGCAAGCATCGGCAGGGCGCAGGTCAAGATGGCTTTGTTCATGGCATCGCCAGCCATGCCCTGCTAGAAGCCGATTTGCAAATAGACAGGGCGCAGCATGACGAAGACCTTCCTTTCCGCTTTCCTGGTTCCGGCCGCTATGGCGATGATGGCGCCCGGCATCGCGCAGGCGCAGTTTTCGGATAATTACAACTTTCTCAAAGCGGTGAAGGATCGCGACGGACAGAAGGTGACGGACTTCATCCAGAAGCCCGGCTCCACCGTCATCAACAGCCGCGACGTCACCAGCGGCGAAAATGCGCTGCATATCGTGGTGGCGCGGCGCGACAATAGCTGGCTGACATTCCTGCTGTCCAAGGGCGCCAATCCCAACCTGACCGACAATGACGGCAACACGCCGCTGATGGACGCGGTGCAGGCCCGGTTCGAGGAAGGCGTGCGCACGTTGCTGGCCTATAAGGCGCAGGTCGACAAGCCAAACGACAATGGCGAGACGCCGCTGATCCGCGCGGTGCAGTTGCGTGACGTGGGGCTGGTGCGCCTGCTGGTGGCGCAGGGGGCCAATGTCGACAAGCGCGACAGCCTGGCGGGCATGTCGGCGCGCGACTATGCGGCGCGCGACAATCGCACGCCGGGGCTGGCCGATGCGCTGGACGCAGCGAAGGACAGCGGCGCGGCCAAGCCGTCGGGACCGGTGCAGGGTCCGGTCTTCTGATCGGCAGGCTTTGAGCGGGGGCGTAAAGCCCCGCTCTCTTTCCCCGCCGCGCAAATGGCGATATGGGCGGCCGATGACGACTTCGCCCGCGCCCATCAGCCGATCGCTCTTCTTCTTTTCCATCTTTTATGGGGGCATGGTCTGCATCGCGGGCGTGCTGGGCAACAAGCAGGTGGCGCTTGGCCCGCTGTCGGGCATCGGTCCGATGGTAGGGCTGGGCCCGCTGGCGGTGGAGGCGGGTATTTTCGCCTTCCTGCTGCTGGTCACGATTTCAAGCGCGGTGGCGGAATTGCATGGCCGTGCGGTGGCGACACGATTGGTGCAGATCGGCTTCCTGCCGCTGATCGCGTCGATCCTGCTGTCGATCCTGGTGCTGGCGGCCCCGGCGGCCGGCGATATGGACCCGGCGCGGGCCGATGCCTTCGCGCTGATGATGGGCGGAACGCCGCGCATATGGCTGGGCGGGATCATCGCCTATGGCATTTCCCAAACGCTGAACGTGACGCTGTTCGCGGCGCTCAAGGGGCGGGAGGGCAGCCGGCTGCTGTGGTTGCGCGCGGCGACGGCAAGCATATTGTCGCAGATCGTCGACACGCTGCTGTTCGTGACCATCGCCTTTTACGGTATCTTTCCGATCGGCGAATTACTGCTGGGGCAGATGCTGGCCAAGGTGCTGCTGTCGGCGATCCTGGTGCCGCCGGTCATCTATCTGCTGGTCGGGCTGGGGCGGCGGCTGGACCGGCAGAGCTGAAAACGACAGCAAAGCCGACATATCCAGACATGGCATTTTGATTAGTTAGCTAGCTAATGGAATTGCTATCCTTGCGGGTGCGGGCATATCGGCCTATGCGCGCGCGCATGAACAGCAAGCACGCCCCCGATCCCGCGCTCCTGGCCAAGGCCGAAACCCTGGTGGAGGCGCTGCCCTATATGCAGCGTTATGCCGGCAAGACATTCGTGGTCAAATATGGCGGGCACGCCATGGGCGACCCGGAAGCCGCGCGCGATTTCGCCGAGGATGTCGTGCTGATGAAGGCGGTCGGCATCAATGTCGTCGTCGTCCATGGCGGCGGACCGCAGATCGGCGCGATGCTGAAGAAACTGGGCGTCGAATCGCAGTTCATCGGCGGCCTGCGCGTCACCGACAAAGAAACCGCGCAGATCGCCGAAATGGTGCTGGCCGGGTCCATCAACAAGGAAATCGTCGGCTGGATCGCGGGTGCCGGCGGCAAGGCGGTGGGCATTTCGGGCAAGGATGGCGGCCTGGTCGTCTGCGAAAAGGTGCTGGGCAAGCGTGAGGCGGACCCCAATTCGGGCATCGAGCGCAATGTTGACCTCGGCTTTGTCGGTGACCCGGTTTCGGTTGACCGGTCGATCCTGGACACGCTGGCCAATAACGGCATCATCCCGGTGGTGGCGCCGGTGGGCATCGGCGCGGACGGCCACACCTATAATGTCAACGCCGACACGATGGCGGGCGCGATCGCGGCGGAATTGAAGGCGTCCCGCTTCTTCCTGCTGACCGATGTGGCGGGCGTGCTCGACAAGCAGGGGCAGTTGCTGTCCGACCTCGATCCGGCGGCGATCCATGGGCTGGAAGCCGATGGCACGATCAGCGGCGGCATGATCCCGAAGCTGGAAACCTGCGTGCGCGCGGTCGAGGGCGGGGTCGATGCGGCCGTCATCCTGGACGGGCGGGTGCCGCACGCGATGCTGCTGGAAATCTTTACCGATCAGGGCGCGGGCACGCTGGTCCATAAATAGCCGCGGCCGCGCGGGCCGCAACCAATGGCGGCGCGCCGCGTATATGGCTATCGACCCCCCAAGGTGAGGAGCATGACGTGGCGAAATCGGCGGAAAAACGCGGCAAGGACGAGACCAAGGCCGCCGAGAAGACGGTCAAGGCGACCGGCAAAAAGGCCGGCGGCGCGCGCGGCGGCATCACTGCGCCGGTCACGCCCTCCCCGGACCTGGCCGAAATTGTCGGCGACAAGGACCTGCCCCGCAGCGAGGTGGTGAGCAAGGTCTGGGATTATATCAAGAAGCATGACCTGCAGGACGCCAAGGACCGGCGGCAGATCAATGCCGACGCCAAGCTGGAAAAGATTTTCGGCAAGAAATCAGTGAGCATGTTCGAGATGAACAAGCATCTGAGCCAGCATCTGACCGCCAAGAAGGCCTGAGTGGCAGGGGCGGCCGGAACGCCCGGTTGCCCGCAGCCGCCTGTCCAATGCTTCTTTATTCGATGCCGGTGAAGACCAGTTTCTGCACCCGGCGGCCGGTATTGACTTCGGTTGCGTAGAGATTGCCCTGGCTGTCGGTGTCGATGCTGTGCAGCCATGTGAACTGGCCCGCCTGCCGCCCGATCCGGCCGATCGCGCCCAGCACTTCATGAGTGGCGCGGCGCAAGATCCAGATCCGGCCGTTCATCATGTCCGCGACATAAAGATAGGTCTGGTCGGGGTCGGGCGAAAAGGCGATGTCGGTAACGCTGTGGGTGCCGCCGGTGTCGCCTGCGATGACGAGATCGCGCACGAAGGTCAGGCTGCCGTCCTTCCCCCGCTTGAACAGCTGCGCCCGGTTGTTGTTGCGATCGCAGACATAGACATGGCCGTCGCGGGTCGGCACCACGCAATGAACGATATCGGCAAAGATGGGGGCCTTGGGATCGGCGACCTTGCTAGGGTCGACGGCATGGCTCTGGTCGAAATCGCCGGTGCGGGTGGGGGCGACCGGCGGCTTGCCATAGGCACCCCAGCGGCCCTTATAGGCGTTGCTCTTCGCGTCGAAGCCGATGACGCGGCGATTGATATAGCCGTCCGAAATCAGCACCATGTCCTCGCTATGATTGACGTCCGACGGGTTGCCGAGCAGGTCGGTCGCGTCATTGCCGCCGGTCCTGTCGCGACGACCGAAGCTGCGGATATGGCGGCCATCGGCGCTGTAGTTCAGGACGACATGATCGCCCTTGCCATTGCCGCCGAACCAGATTGTCCCGGCCTTGTCGACGAAGATGCCGTGCAGGCTTGAAGGCCATTGGGTGACGCCATCGATGCTGGGCGCGCTGTCGGGGCCGCCCCATCCGCCGAGATAGCGGCCGTCGCTGGCGAAGCGCACCACGGGAGGCGCGGGCTTGCAACAGACGGCGATCGGCGGGTCTTGTGCCAGGCCCGTATCGGTGGCGGTGAGCGAATGGGGGCGATGGACGACCCAGACACTGTCGTCGGGGCCGACCGCAACGCCGCTCACCTGGCCCAGCAGCAGGTCGGGCGGCATGGCTGGCCAGGCGGCGTCGACCATGAAGCGCGGCATTTTCGTGCCGGGGCGCGCGATCTGTTCGAAGGCGAGCGGCGCGAGCGCGGGGCGCGCGGGCATTGGCGCATCGGGCGCCGGGCTGGTCGCGCCGAGAAGCGGCAGGGCGAGGAGGATGGCAAGCAGGCGGCGCATGGGGTAGCTCCCGGATCGCGAGGTCAGGGGATCATGCCAGCGAGCAGGCCGGCGTCAAGGATCGTGCGCGAGACCGGCGATCATGGTTCGAGAGAAAGGGCAGCTTTGCCGCAACTGGCCTTTTCCATCAAGGCCAGTTTTGGATAAGTGGACAGGATAGACCCTTCAGTCGGAGGAATGTTCATGTCCACTTCGCTGCTTCGCCCGCCGTCCCTGTTGCGCCTGCTGGGCGCATGGCGCGCGCAGGACAGCGCGGAGCCGGCCTATCGCCAGCTGGCGCAGGCGCTGCGGATGCTGGTGCTGGACGGGCGGGTCGGATTGAATGTGAGGTTGCCGGGCGAGCGGGAACTGGCCGCTGCGCTGGGCCTGTCGCGCACGACCATTGCCGCAGCCTTCGACCGGCTGCGCGACGAAGGGTTTCTGGAAAGCCGGCAGGGGTCGGGCAGCGTCACCCGCTTGCCCGCCGGTCATGCGACGACGCCGGCCGCCGACCCGGAGAGGACGAGCGGCGGCAACCTGCTCAACTGGACCCACGCGGCATTGCCCGCCGCGCCCGGTGTCGCCCGCGCCTATGCCCATGCAGTCGAGGCGCTGCCTGCCTATCTGGGGGACTTGGGCTATGATCCGTTCGGCCTGATGGTGCTGCGCCGCGCGATCGCCGCCCATTATGAGCGGCGCGGCTGTCCGACATCGCCCGACCAGATCATGGTCACGAACGGCGCGCAGCAGGGATTTTCGCTGCTGCTCAAATGGCTGGCGGGGCCGGGCGACCGGGCGGTGATCGACCATCCGACCTATCACAATGTCATCCAGGCGTTGCAGCGCGCCCATGTCGTGCCGGTGCCGGTCGGCCTGCCCGAACAAGGGTGGGATATTGACGCGATGGAGGCGGCGTTCCGCCAGACCGCGCCGCGCTTCGCCTATGTGATCGCGGATTTCCACAATCCAACCGGGCGGTCGATGGACCCGGCCACACGGCGCGCGCTGGTGGCGGCGGCCACGCGCACGCACACGCCGCTGATCGTCGATGAAACGATGGTGGCGATGGGGCTGGACTTTGCGCCGCCGCCGCCGGTCGCCTGCCACGACCCATCGGGGCGGCAGGTGATTTCGCTGGGGTCGGCGAGCAAGATTTTCTGGGGCGGGTTGCGCGTCGGATGGATACGGGCGGACGCGCAGACGGTCGCGGCGCTGGGGCGGTTGCGCACGACGATGGACATGGCGAGCCCGGTGGTGGAGCAATTGGCGGTGGCGCAGCTAATCGATGCAGACGTCGGGCTGGGCGCGCGGGCGCAGACACTGCGCGACCGGCGCGACCATCTGCTGGGCCTGATCGCCACGCATCTGCCGCACTGGCGGGTCGAATCGCCGGCGGGCGGCCTGTCGCTCTGGGCCGAATTGCCGCGCGCGGAGGCGACCGCGCTCGCCGCGCTGGCCGAAAGCCTGGGCGTGCGGGTGGCGGCGGGGCCGCGCTTTGGCGTGGGTGG
>NZ_DJDV01000060.1:0-4412 GCF_002431195.1 Sphingobium sp. UBA5915
GACTTTCTCACCGCCGTTCTCAGCGACCGCAGCGATCATCTTCTCGGCCGCCTTCCAGCCGTCGGCTTAGAATTTCATGTGCTTTTCGCACGTCGCTGGTATTCGGCGGCACTGATGAATTGATCGAACGCTTCGCACCAAATGACGACTGTACTGAATGCGGCGACGTCGATGTCCGGCGGGACCGAGATGATGAAGCCGTCGAAGGTTTTCACGTCGCCGACCCGGCGCGACAGGTGCTTGATCGCAAGGAACTCGTCCTTCGTGCCCGCGAAGCGCGGAGCGAGGTAGAGCTTGTAATCCGGGCCGGGAGAAAGATGCCCGATGTGCGCTATACGGTTGCGCGACACCGTCACGTTGCCCTCGCCCCAATGGACGAAGTCGCTGCCCTTCAGCCGACGCTCAAATCGTCCGGTGAAGAGCGCCGCTTTCCCCGTCGCTGCTAGAGCGGCTGCATCTGGCGTTGGCGGTGCCGTCAGGATCGGAAGAGCGTAGATGCCCGCAGCAAATCCCAGCGCCAGCGTGGCAACATGGGTAGCGGCAAGGATGAGCCACCGGCGCATCGGTCAGCCTCGTTCCAGATGCGCCACCAGCTTGTCAGCGTCGAGATGAAAGTCTGAAAATACGAGTGCACCGTCGGCGTCGATGACGCTGAACCAGGGCGTGCCGCGCGTCCGATAATCTTCCATGAAAGTCGGAAGACGCGCACCCGTCGGGGGCGGATCATGTCCAAACACGACAGGCATATCATATTTCAGCTGGTTCGATCGCAGCCGTTCGAAGGTGTTCTCCTGCTCGCCCTCAAACACCGTCTGGATCACCGCGAAGCCGACGCCCCTTGTCGCTAGACTGGAATGGAGGCGCTGTAACGTCGGGAAGCCGTGCAGATGGCAGCCGCGACACCAGTGTTGAAAGGCGAAGAGGATCTTTGGTCCTTGCCCCAGATCGGAGAGCGTGACGGGGACGTCCAGCGGCTTGCCGTCAACGCCTATCCATTGCCGTACGCGGAGTTCGGGGGCGAGATGTTCGGCAGCGGTCATTGCAAATGTCATTGTCCTTCGGAGCAGCGGTCGGGGTTCACAAATTGTTTCCGCTCTCACGGTCACAGTCGTGAGAACTCGGCTTCTGCATATGACCTACAGCACTTTGGATCACCGCACGGTCTTCTCCGGTTCCGCCGACGCTCCCGCATCTCTACAATGACGCTTGTCCATTTCCTTTTCCAATAGCGGCGGGCTATAGTTTCCATAGCCACGAGCATCAGCCAATGATTTGCCGTTTCGCCTCACTACATAGGTGGCATGACAGACACGGGAGCTTCGCATCGCGAGTATCGCGAGCTCGGCAACGTCGCATGGCTGCGCGACTATGACGACGGCAAGGCGCTGGCCGCCGCACAGCGCAAACCAATGCTTCTGCTGTTCCAGGAGGTGCCGGGGTGCTCGACCTGCGTGCACTTCGGGCAGGACGTTCTGACGCATCCGCTGATGGTAGAGCTAGGGTCAGGACTCGTTGATTACAGCCAGAAGATGACGGTGGCAGCGAGGACGATGGCGGAGAAGAAGGCTGTCGGGCAGCGGTCGTAGCGGGTTGCGACGCGGCGCCAGTCCTTGAGGCGGCCGAACATGATCTCGATGCGGCTACGTCGCCGATAGCGGCGCTTGTCGTACCTGACCGGCTCGTTGCGGGACCGCCGCCCTGGGATGCAGGGCTGGATGCCCTTGGCCTGGAGCGCATCCCTGAACCAGTCGGCGTCGTAGCCGCGGTCACCTAGCAGCCACTGAGCCTTCGGCAGGTCGTCCAGCAACGCGGCCGCACCGGTGTAATCGCTGACCTGCCCGGCGGTCATAAAGAAGCTCAAGGGGCGTCCGTTCGCATCGGCTACGGCATGGAGCTTGGTGTTCATGCCGCCCTTGGTGCGGCCTATCAGGCGGCCAAGGCCCCCCTTTATGGATGGCTCGCCCCTTATCTGAACCGTTGTCGCTTCACGACAGCGGGTCGTTTGCGGAAGGAGCGAAGGTCATGGACATTTCTGTGCTCGGGATCGATCTTGGCAAGAATAGCTGCAGCGTGGTTGGGCTGGATGCCATTGGCAAGGTCGTCGTCCGCCGGCGAATGCGGCGCGAGACGGTCATCACCTACGCGGCGACCTTGCCGGCCTGCGTTGTGGCGATGGAGGCCTGCTGCGGTGCGCACCACGTGGGACGTGCCTTGGCGCGACAAGGCCATGCGGTACGATTGATGTCGCCGGAATACGTCCGCCCTTACGTCAAGGCGCAGAAAAACGATGATCGTGATGCCGAGGCGATCGCCGAGGCGGCGACACGGCCGACTATGCGGTTTGTCGAGCTAAAGACCGAGGAGCAACTCGACATGCAGACGCTCCATCGTATCCGTGACCAGCTTGTTGGAGACCGCACCTCCTTGATGAACCAGATCAGGAGCCTCCTCCTCGAACGCGGTTACATCGTCCCGCAGGGGCGTGCAAAGCTTGCCCTTCGGCTGGGTGAGATGCTGGATGGTGACGAACCGGTACTCGGCTCCCGCATTCACCGGCTGATGAGCGACATGCGCCTGCGCTGGAGAGCGCTCGACGAACGGATCGCAGATCTCGACGCCGAGTTCACCGATGCGGCTCGGGCGGATGAACGGACACGACGATTGCTGACCATTCCAGGCATTGGCGCGCTTAATGCCACCGCGCTGGTGGCAGCGGTCGGCGATGCCCGGACCTTCGGGCGTGGGCGCGACCTTGCCGCATGGCTGGGCTTGGTGCCGCGGCAGGCCACGACCGGAGGCAAGCCGCGATTGCTCGGTATCACCAAACGTGGGAGCCGCTACCTGCGCAAGAACCTGATCCAAGGTGCGCGTGCGTCCCTGCCGGTAATGAGCAAGAGCGATACGCGACTTGGCGCCTGGCTGCGCGGTCTCCTCTCACGTTCTCATCACAACACCGTCGTGGTGGCATTGGCCGCCAAGATGGCGCGTATCGTGTGGGCGCTGCTGCGACACCAGCGCACCTACGATCCGGTTGCGCAGGCAGCCTGAACAAGCTCGGTCGGCGCTCCTTGCGCCAGCTGGATGATGTCTGCGGGAGGTGAGTGAAAGATGGCCTGACAGTCGACCGGTGTCCCGGAAACCTTTGGCTAAAAATGGCACTCGATGCCGGCCCCTTTATGAGGACCAGGACGCGCGGATCTCCATCTTGGCCAACGACCTGGTGTTGGAAGGCCGGATACGTTTTCGCAGACTGCTCAGAGCATCAGACACAAACCGCTTGCCGACGGGGCGAGCCATACGTTTTACCCGCAGGCTCGATGCCGTGCGGTGCGCCTTCAGGTAGGTGGCGTCGATCATAACCGTCTTCGGCTCGGCGCCTGCCGCCGCCAGCCCTTCCATCATCCGCGTGAACACGCCTGCCTCACCCCAGCGCTTCCACCGGTTGTAGAGCGTCTTGTGTGGCCCATAGGCGCTGGGCGCATCTCGCCAGCGCAGCCCATTGCGGTTGACGAAGACGATGCCGCTCAGAACCCGTCGGTCATCCACCCGCGGCCGGCCGTGGCTCTTGGGAAAGAACGGCCGCAGCCGCTCAATCTGCTCATCCGTCAGCCAAAACAGGTCACTCATTCCGGTCTCCTCGCGGAGCCTGAATCAGATCGCGACGCTCACATCAATGGGTCCTGACCCTAGCAAACGAACTCTCACTGTTGTCGCAGGCGTGGGCGCGGCCGCGCTGGCGATCGCGGGCGTGGCGATCGCGCAAAACCACGAGGCGAACGAAAACCGGATAATCGGCAAGCACAGCGAACGAGACATCCCGCTTGCTCAGGTGCCCGAGGCCGCGATGAACGCGGCACGCGCGCAACTCGCGTCAATAAGCAAAGCGGAGCAAGTCACCCGAAAGGCGGACGGAAGCACGCTCTATGAAATCAAGGGCAAGAACAGCGACGGAAAGACGATCGAACTGTTCGTCACGCCCGAAGGCCAGGTGCTCGGCCGCGAATGATGGATCAGCACGGGGCGCCGGCCGTCGAGGGCCGTGCGCCCCTTCCGAAATGATACTGCGGAATAGGAGACGAAAATGCGGCCAAGGCGATGGATATTGTTATGCGCCGCTTTGGCCGCCCTGCCTGATAGTGCGATCGGCCAAACCGAACCCGCGTCGGCGACGGGCTCGGCGTTGTTCGTAAGCTGTCAAGCGAATGAGCCGCGATGCGGCGCTTACCTCCAAGGCGTGCTCGACATGATGATCGTCGCGCGAAAAGCGGAATGCCGCGCTCCACGCTATGACCGATCGGCGCTGCGCGCGGCATATTTACGCTGGGCGGAGCAGAATAGCTATTTTATGAGTGTTCATATGGTGGCCGGAGCTGAACGCTCGTTAGCGAAGGCTTGGCCATGTCAGTAGCATC
>NZ_DJDV01000081.1:0-6289 GCF_002431195.1 Sphingobium sp. UBA5915
TTCCTTCGTGACCCAGGACGTTGTCGGACCGTATATGTACCGGAGGACCGCGAGAAATGAACAGGTCGGCCAGCGCCGCCAGCACATCCTCGTGTTTGAGCTGCCGGGCAACGATGAGTGCCAGGCACTCCCTGCTGGCCTCATCGATGATGGTCAGGATCCGGAACTTGCGGCCATCGTGCGTGCGCCCTTCGACGAAGTCGTAGGCCCACACATGCCCGGGATACTCAGGCCGTAGGCGGATACATGATCCGTCGTTGAGCCACAGGCGTCCCCGTTTGGGCTGGCGCAGCGGGACCTTCAGTCCTTCGCGTCGCCATATCCGCTCGACCCGTTTGTGGTTCACCGTCCACCCCGCATGGCACAGCAACGCCGTCACCCGGCGGTAGCCATAGCGACCATATTGCTTCGCCAACGCGACGATGTCCTCCGTGAGCGCCTGTTCGTCATCCGCCCCACGCGGCACCTTGCGCTGTGTCGATCGATGCTGCCCTAGCACCCGGCATATCCGTCGCTCGGACACTCGGATCGGCAAATCTTGTCGCAACTGATCGATGCAGCGCCGCCGCCGCGCGGGGCTTAGAAGTTTCCCTTGGCAGCTTCCTGCAAGATCAGCTTGTCCAACGTCAGATCCGAAATCGCCCGGCGTAGCCGCTGGTTCTCTTTCTCCAGATCCTTCATCCGCCGCGCTTGGTCGGTCTTCAGGCCGCCATATTCCTTGCGCCAGCGATAGTATGTCTGCTCGCTGACTGCGATCCGGCGGCACGCCTCTGCTGTCGAGGCTCCCTGCGCCAGCACAATCTCAGCTTCACGCAGCTTGCCGATAATCTCTTCCGGCTTGTGCTTCTTGCTCGGCATTCATCGTCCCTTTCGTGGTCCAGACTATCATAGTCTCTGGGCCACTCAGCGGGGGGCAGATCATATCACTGACCTTGCCGCTGCTTCGGGTTCAAGGGGGCTCGCTCAAAACCAGCATTGTTTGCAGGCCGAGACCAGCGTGTTGATGGAGGTGCTGCGCAATCATGGCGACGAAGTGCGACGACGCGTCCGATATCAGATTAGTATGCCACCCTTGAAGCATTGCTGGTTCCGATCGTGTTGCTAACGCAACGTACGGCGAACTGCATCTTGCCATCCGGCGACGAGCGTTTTGCGTTCAAAATTCGCCATTTTCGGTTCAAAAATCTGTCCCTGCGTCCAGGTTTCGGCCAGAGCGTTGAGATCCGCCCAGAGCCCTGTCGCAAGGCCCGCATGAAAGGCAGCGCCAAGCGCTGTCGTCTCAAGATGAACGGGCCGCTCAACCTTCGTTTCGAGCATGTCGGCAAGGAATTGGCAAAGCCAGTCATTTGCGGCCATACCGCCATCGACGCGCAGTTTGGCAGGGGCTGCGCCGCCATCTGAGACCATCGCTTCTGCAAGATCCATAGTCTGGTAGGCGACCGCCTCAAGCGCGGCGCGAGCGAGATGGGCCTGGGTCGCGTCAAGCGTCAGGCCAAAAATCGCACCACGCGCATCAGGATCCCAGTGAGGCGCGCCAAGTCCCACAAAAGCCGGAACCATATAGACACCATGACTGGAGGGAACCCGCGTAGCCATATCGTTCGTTTCACGAGCATGCGTGATGACGCCGATCCCGTCCCGCAACCATTTCACCGCCGCGCCAGCAACGAAAATCGAACCCTCAAGAGCATAGGTCATCTGCCCGTTCAGGCGATAGGCTGGTGTCGTGAGGAGGCGGTTATTTGATTCCAATGCCTCGGTACCCGTGTTGAGGAGCATGAAGCAACCGGTGCCATAGGTCGACTTCGCCATTCCCACGCCAAAGCAAGCCTGACCGAACAGCGCGGCCTGCTGATCCCCGGCAACACCGGCAATGGGGATTGCTGCGCCCAGAAGCGCAGCGTCAGTCGTGCCGAAATGATGCGCATTATCATGCACCTCGGGAAGCACCTGCATCGGCACACGCAGCAGACGACACATTTCCTCATCCCAACGTTGCTCGCGGATGTTGTAGAGCATCGTCCGACCAGCATTGGTCACGTCCGTGGCATGAACCTTCCCACCCGTCAGGCGCCAGATCAGGAAACTATCGATGGTGCCAAACGCAAGCTCACCCCTTTCAGCGCGCTCTCTGGCGCCGCCGACATTATCAAGAATCCAGGCGAGCTTGGTGCCCGAAAAATAGGGATCGACGAGAAGGCCGGTACGCGAGCGCACTTCCGCCTCAAATCCTTCCTCTCCCTTGAGTTCGGCGCATAGTCTGGCGGTACGGCGATCCTGCCACACGATGGCGCGATGGATCACCTTCCCAGTACCGCGCTCCCAAACGACCACTGTCTCGCGCTGGTTGGTGATGCCGATGCCGGCAATGCCGCCGGTACCCACCTCGCTCTTCTCGATAGCTTCTTTGGCAAGACGGAGGGTGTCGCGCCAAATGTCCTCCGGGTCATGCTCCACCCACCCCAGGTCGGGATAATGTTGTTCGAACTCACATTGCGCGCTTGCAACGGGACGCGCGTGCCTGTCGAACACGATGGCGCGCGTCGATGTCGTGCCTTGATCGATGGCCAGAATGTGCACAGGCTGAGGCATTAGGCGGCTCTCCGGGCTTTTCTTCAAAGGTTTACTTGACAGGCATGTCCGTATCGCCCGGCGCACCTGACTTGCTTCGCGAAGGTAAATATGGCTTGACGGCAATTTGATAGAGACCAGCGCCGAGCGTTCCACCAAGTAACGGCGCGGCAATCGGGACCCACCAGTAATTCTCGGGACTTGGAAAAGCGGCCTGATCGTATCCGGCGAGCCAAGCCAGAAGCCGTGGCCCAAAATCGCGAGCGGGATTGAGTGCCCAGGCTTCCAGATATCCTGCGGACGCGCCAATGGTCGCGACCAGCAGACCGATCATGAGAGCGCTCGAATTCGCCCGTGGCGCAACATCGTTGAACTCGTCCGTGATGGCGAAGATTCCCAGCAACAGGAGGCCGGTCAGGATCACTTCATCCCAGAATGCGTGGATCGGGGTGATATGTTCGCCGGGATGAGTGAAGAATACCCCTGCGGCGCCACCTGTCGCACGCGTCAAGCCATGGGCTGCATTATAAGCGTCAATCACCGGATGATAAAGTTGCAGCACCAGGCTGGCACCGATGAACCCACCTATCACCTGCGCTATCCAATAAGGCAAAATCTTGCGTTTGGGGAAACCACGGAAAAAAGCGAGCGCCAGCGTGACCGCCGGATTGGCGTGTGTTCCGGAAACGGCACCCGTGACATAGATCGCGATTGTCACGCCCAGCCCCCAGGCGATGCAAACGCCCCAATAGGCCTGAGCATAGGGACTCGGGTCATAAAGGGTGATCATGGCTGCCGCACCATCACCGATCAGGATTATGATCGCGACCGCCAAGGCCTCGGAGATGAGTTCGCCGATCAGGGCGCGGCGATATTCCACCTTCAAGTCTCCCCACGTTGGAACAATTTTCATCTGAAACTGCCCCATCTGCACACGCTTTCATATTAACGTCAACTCTTTCGTTTGCATTTTCGGTTTTGGCATATTATTTTCTATCGAAAGAAGCCTGGGAAAGATGCCCTTCGGATCGAACCAGGACACTTCCGCCGCCTTCCTATCGAGAGAAGATCGAATGACCGCATGCCCGCCCCCCTCTCCTGCTACCGGTATGCACGTCGAAACCTATGATTTGTTGATCGTGGGGGGAGGCGTGAATGGCGCCGGGATAGCACGCGACGCCGCCGGCCGCGGACTTTCGGTCCTGCTGGTAGAGCAGGACGATCTGGCCAGTTATACCTCCTCATCATCGACAAAACTAATCCACGGCGGGCTGCGTTATCTGGAATACTACGAATTCCGCCTAGTCCGAGAGGCTTTGATCGAACGCGAGCGGTTACTGGCTATGGCGCCGCACATCATGTGGCCGCTGCGGTTCGTCCTCCCGCAATCACTTTCCCCTCGCCCCGCCTGGATGGTCCGACTTGGCCTGTTCCTTTACGATAATCTGGGTGGCCGGAAGAACTTGCCCGGAACCGAAACGATAAACCTCGACCGCAGCCCGCGCGGGATCGGGCTCAAGCCCCAGAAGGGCAAGAAACGGGGCAAGGCTTTCGTCTATTCAGACGGGTGGGTGGAAGACAGCCGGCTCGTCGTACTTAACGCAATGGATGCGGCTGCCCGCGGCGCCCGGATCGAAACACGCACACAGCTAACGCAAGCACAAAACGAAAATGACGAGTGGATTGCAACGCTCGAAACGAAAGCCGGTACAGTCCGTCAGGTGCGCGCAAGGATGCTGGTCAATGCCGCCGGTCCATGGGTCGATAAGGTTCTTGGCCGCATCGGGCGCAGCAACAACAATCGCGGCGTGCGGCTTGTCAAGGGCAGTCATATGATATTGCCGCGCCTCTACGATGGCGACCATGCGTTCATGCTGCAGAATCCGGACCGTCGCATCGTCTTCGCGATTCCTTATGAAGGCGAATTCACACTGATTGGCACCACCGATGAGCCCTGGACGGACGAACCCGGCAAGGCTGAAATCAGCCAGGGCGAAGTCGACTATCTGTGCGCGACGGTGAATCGCTATTTCGAAAAGGAGATTACACCGTCCGATATCGTGTGGAGCTATGCCGGCATCCGCCCGCTTTATGACGATCATGCTGCCGACGCCTCTGCGGTAACGCGTGACTATGTGCTCGATTTCGAGAAACCCGAGAAAACACGGGCGCCACTACTCAGTATCTTCGGCGGAAAGATCACCACTTATCGCAAATTGGCTGAGCATGCGATGGAGCATATAGCTGAAGTGTTCCCAACTGCCGGGAAGGCCTGGACAGCAGGTGAACCGCTGCCCGGTGGAAATCTGCCGGGGCAGGACTTTGATCGGTTTGTGGCTGACCTGTCATCGCGGTGGCCGGACATGCCCTCAAAGTTGCTTCGCCGCCTCGCTCGGGCATATGGCACAGAAGCGATCCAGATTCTTGGCGCCGCAAGCGTTCCGGCTGACCTGGGCGAGGACTTCGGGGCCGGGCTCCACGCCGCCGAGATAGAATATCTGTTCGCGGCCGAATGGGCGCGTACAGCAGAGGATATTCTTTACCGACGCTCGAAGCTGGGCTTGCATGTGCCGCCTGGGACCGAGACTGAAATCGATGCCTATCTCAGCACACTTTCCCGGTGCGTCGCTTCGCTTTAGTGATCAGCAAGATCACAAGGAAACAGGAAGCAGGAGCAATGGAGCGAGGAACCGCGGCTGAAGGCGATGTCGTCGCAGCACGTCGAGAGCATATCCTGGAGATAGCCCGCAGCGCTGGCAGCGTTGCCGTTGAGGATCTGGCCGAGCGGCTTGGCGTAACACCGCAAACGATCCGCAAGGACCTGAACGTGCTAGCCGGACAGTCGCTGCTTTCCCGCATTCATGGCGGAGCGCTGGTGACCTCCGGCGTTGACAACCTGGCCTATGACGCACGTCGGACTGTCGCATCGAATGCGAAGGCTCGTATTGGGGCAGCAGCTGCCGCGCTGATCCCCAATGGCGCTTCCCTGTTCGTGAATATCGGCACCACAACCGAGGCTGTGGCTGCAAATTTTGTGCATCATCGCAACCTCATGGTGGTCTCGAACAATCTCAACGTCGTTGACACCCTTTCAGATCATCAGGCGATGGAACTTGTCTGCGTAGGCGGCAAGGTGCGCACCGGCGATCGTGCCGTGGTGGGGGCGCTCGCAATGCGCTTCATCGAAAATTTTCGCGTCGACTATGCGCTCATCGGCATCTCGGCGATCGACATTGACGGAAGTCTGCTCGATTTCGCGATCGATGAAGTGGAAGTCTCGCAGACGATCATCCGTAACGCGCGCAAGGTGATCCTTGTAGCTGATTCCAGCAAGGTGGGGCGCTCGGCTCCAGTGCGTGTGTGTGGAATGGATGTGATCGATTTCTTCGTCACTGATCGGATCGACGATCCGAAGCTCCGTTCCACATGCGAACGTCATGGCGTCAGTCTGATCGAGACCAGCATTACTTGCTGACCTTCCCAAGCGATAGCCCGGGTACACTTGGTTGCATGGCAATACGTCAAGTGGGCGAACAGCCTCCTGGGGCTGCTTCGGTGATGACCTTCAGAGGGACTGCGCCATCTTTCAGGAGCAACGGATCAGCCCCGACCTAGCCGATGACCAATGCCCTGCCCATAGTCTTTCGTGGCATGCATGCAAACGAGCGCCGCGACGCCCCCGCGCTTCAGGGTCAGGATCTGTAATTGCAGTTGCTAG
>NZ_DJDV01000064.1:0-25701 GCF_002431195.1 Sphingobium sp. UBA5915
CGCGGACGCTCCAGCGCGCGCACAAGGGATAAAAGATGCTTACGATCGACAACCTCACCAATGAAATCGACGGAAAGCCTATTCTCAAGGGCTTGTCGCTCGCCATCAAGGCGGGTGAAATCCACGCGATCATGGGGCCGAATGGCGCTGGCAAATCGACGCTGGCCTATACTTTGGGTGGCCGTCCCGGCTATGAGGTGACGGGCGGAGACGCCTCCTTTGACGGTGTGAACTTGTTCAGCTTGGACCCCCACGAGCGTGCGGCTGCCGGGCTGTTCCTGGGTTTTCAATATCCGGTCGAAATTCCCGGCGTGTCCAACCTCCAATTCCTGCGCGAGAGCCTCAACAGCCAGAAGCGCGCACGCGGCGAAGCTGAACTCAATGGCGGCGAGTTCATTCGCCTAGCCAAGGAGAAAGCGGCGCTCTTGGGCCTCGACATGGACATGCTCAAGCGTTCGGTGAATGTCGGCTTTTCAGGCGGCGAAAAGAAGCGCGCCGAGATGGTGCAGATGGGCATTCTCGATCCCCGGCTCGCGATCCTCGACGAAACCGATTCCGGCCTCGACATCGACGCGCTCAAGATCGTGGGTGCCGGCATCAACGCGATCATGCGCAAGCCGGACAAGGCAGTGCTGCTCATCACCCATTATCAGCGGCTGCTCGATTATGTGAAGCCCGACTTCGTCCATGTCCTTGCCAGCGGCCGGATCGTGAAATCGGGCGGTCCGGAACTCGCGCTGGAACTGGAACGCGAAGGCTATGCGGAGGTTGTGGCAGCGTGACCGCGCTCGCTCTTCCCACGCGCCGCGACGAAGCCTGGCGCTATAGCGATCTGGATGCGCTCGCGAGTGTCTGGCCAGTGCCGGATGCGACCCGGATCACGGTTACGGCCGGCCAAAGCGCGCATGGGCATCTGTTGCAGGACGCCGCCACCGGTGCGGTGGCAGTGCACGACTATGTCATTGATATTGCGGACGGTGGGCGGTTCGATTTCCACCTGCTCAATATCGGCGGCAGGCTTGGACGAGTCACTTTCGCCGTCACGCTGGGGAAGGGCAGCCATTTCGAACTTAATGGCGCAATCATCGGGGGCGGCGATCAAACGCTGGAGATCGTGACCCAGGTCACCCACGCCCGGCCCGACGCGACCAGTGGCCAGACGATCCGGTCGATCCTGGGCCAGCGCGCTACCGGCAGTTATCTGGGCAGCATCAATGTCGCCCGCGACGCCCAGCGCACCGATGCGTTCCAGTCGGTGAAGGCAATGCTGCTTGATCGCACGGCCACCGCCAACGCCAAGCCGGAACTGGAAATCTTTGCCGACGACGTCAAATGCGCCCATGGCGCGACGGTCGGTGAACTGGATCGCCAAGCGCTGTTCTACATGGCAAGTCGCGGCATGGACCCGGCGACGGCCAAGACGCTGCTGCTCAAGGCGTTCGTCGCCGGCGTGTTTGACGATGTGAGCGACGAAGCGGTGAAGGACCGGCTGGAGGCTGCCGCGATCGCGAAGCTGGAGACGCTGGTATGACCGACCTCGCCCAGGGCCTGCGACTGCGCGACGATTTCCCCGGTGTCGGTGACTGGCATTATCTCGACAGCGCCGCGACCGCGCAAAAGCCCCAGGCGGTGATCGACGCTATCGCTCGTGCTTATGGAGCCGACTATGCGACCGTGCATCGCGGCGTCTATGAACGGTCGGCCAATATGACACTGGCCTATGAAGCCGCCCGGCGAAAGGTCGCGCAGTTCATCGGCGCGGCGTCGGATGCTGAGATCGTCTATGTCCGCGGCGCGACCGAGGGGATCAATCTGGTCGCGCAAAGCTGGGCGGGCACGCAACTCAAGGCCGGCGACCGCATCCTGCTGTCCACGCTGGAGCATCACAGCAATATCGTTCCCTGGCAGATCGTGGCCGAGCGGGTCGGCGCGCAGATCGATGTCGTGCCGCTGATGCGGGATGGCTGCATAGACCTCGACGCCATGGCGGCGATGATCACGCCCGCGCACAAGATGGTGGCGCTGGCCCATGTCTCGAACGTGCTGGGAAGCGTGCTCGACTGCCGCCGCGCGGCCGATATCGCCCATGGGGCGGGCGCGAAAATATTGATCGACGGATGCCAGGCCGTCCCGCGCCTCGCCGTGAATGTGGCCGCGCTTGATTGCGACTTCTACGTCTTTTCCGCCCACAAGCTTTACGGCCCGACCGGCATCGGTGTGCTGTGGGTGCGGCAGGACCTTTTGGACGCCATGCCTCCCTATCAGGGCGGCGGGTCCATGATCGACAAGGTGACGTTTGAAAAGACCACCTATGCGCCTGCGCCAACCCGGTTCGAGGCGGGGACGCCGCATATCACAGGCGTGGTCGGTCTGTCAGCCGCGATCGATTATGTGCAAGCCATCGGATTGGAGACGATCCACGCTCATGAATGCGCGCTCGTCGCCAAGGCGCGGTCCGCCCTGGACGACCTCAACAGCGTGCGGCTGTTCGGGCCGGAAAGCTCGGCTGGAATCCTCTCTTTTGAGGTTCAGGGGGTGCATCCGCACGATGTCGGCACCATATTGGACGAAGGCGGCGTCGCCATCAGGGCTGGCCATCATTGCGCCCAGCCGCTGATGCGTCATCTAGGCGTGGAGGCGACTGCGCGGGCCAGTTTTGGCCTGTATAGTGATGATGGCGATGTGGACGCGCTGGTGCAGGGCCTGGCGCGGGTAAGGAAGATTTTCGGATGACCGACGAACGCAGGATCATGGTCGAGGAAGTGGACGCCGTGGATGCGCCGCCCAAGGCGCGGGTCGATGCAGCGGAACCTGCTCCCCGCCAGCGCGACTATCTGGACGGATTTCTGACGCAGGCGCCCGCGCCGCAGCCCGCCGGTGAACCGGGCGGCGACGTCTATGAAGCGGTGATCGATGCGCTCAAGGAAATCTACGACCCGGAAATTCCGGTGAATATCTATGATCTGGGCCTGATCTATGGCGTGGATATCAACGAAGGCCATGTCGCCGTCACCATGACGCTGACGACCCCCCATTGTCCGGTGGCCGAATCCATGCCGGGCGAAGTCGAACTGCGCGTCGGCGCGGTGCCGGGGGTTGGCGACGCGGAAGTGAATCTCGTCTGGGACCCGCCATGGGACCCGCAGAAGATGAGCGATGAGGCCAAGCTCGAACTGGGAATGCTGTAATGACGACGGACACCAAAGCGCGCGCCCGCCCCGCGGCCGTCATCCTGACTCCCAATGCCGAGGCGCGGATCGCCGACCTGATGGCGCAGGCGCCCGAGGGCACTATTGGCGTCAAGTTGTCGACCCCCCGTCGTGGATGTTCAGGCCTTGCCTATTCGGTCGATTATGTGACCGAAGAGGCGAAGTTCGACGAGAAGATCGAAACGCCCGGCGGCACCTTCTACATTGATGGCGCGTCGGTTCTGTATCTTGTCGGATCGACCATGGATTGGGTTGAGGACGACTTCACCGCTGGATTTGTTTTCAACAATCCCAATGCCAAGGGCAGCTGCGGCTGCGGCGAAAGCTTCACGGTCTGATCTTCGGCGGCTGACCGTTTGATGCCGCACATGCTTATCCTGGGCATGGGATATAGCGCATCGCGACTGGCGGATCGGTTGCGTGGGGATGGCTGGCGCGTCACCGGCGTTCGGCGTGCCGCTGACGTTCAGGCTGGCATCCTCGCATTTGACGACGACAACGCCGTGCTCTGCGCTATCGCCACAGCTAGTCACATTCTGTCGTCCGTGCCGCCCTTAGGCGATCTGGATCCCGTGCTGCACCGCTACGGCTCGGCCATCACCACCGCGCCTGCCATCTGGACAGGCTATCTGTCCTCAACTGGCGTCTACGGCGACACGAACGGGGCGTGGGTGGATGAAAGCGCGCCGATCGGGCGCGGCCGTCGCACTGCGCGGGTGCAGGCGGATCAGGACTGGGGCGCGTTGCGTGTCGACATGCGGCGTTTCCGTCTGCCGGGCATTTACGGCCCGGGCCGCTCAGCGCTTGATCGAGTCCGCGCCGGGCGCGCGCATCGGATCGATCTGCCCAATCAAATTTTCAGCCGCATCCATGTCGATGATATCACGAAGGGCATTATCGCCTCGTTTGGAGGGCCGCCCGGCGTCTATAATCTGGCGGACGATCTGCCTTGCTCCCAAAACAGGGTCATCGAACTGGCATGTGATCTCACGACATTGCCGTGGCCACCGCTCCAGTCGCTCGACGCGGCGAAATTGTCCCCCATGGCGCGGGGCTTTTACGCCGAAAACCGCCGTGTCGCCAATGGGCGGGCCAAGCGTCTTTTGGGCTGGACGCCGGACTATCCGACCTATGTCGAGGGCTTGCGCGCCTGCCTCTGACAGACGGAACATGGTTTAGCCGTTGTTAACCTCTTCTGGCGACAAGCGGACATCGCTTCAGAAGGATAGCATGATGACCCGCTTCGACCAGGCATTCGCCGCAATTTCTGACCGGATGCTTATGCCGTCGGCCCAGCAGGCCAGGACGATTCAGGGATCCTCCCTATCCACCCTCATCGAACGGGTGAATAGCGCCAAGCAACGGTATCAGCCAGGACGACGCTAAGGGTTTTTCGAGCGCATGGCGACGACCATGCCAGCTACGGCCAGCACCGCTCCTGGCGCAGCGAAGCCGGTCCAGCGATACCCCTCGAGCAGCGTGGAGATAAGCATCGCGATCACCGGGATAAGCACGGCGGTATAGGCGGCCCGCCCCGCGCCGATCGTCTGAATCAACCGGAAGTAGAGCGGAAAGGTCACGACCGATCCGGCAATGCCCAGATAGGCGATGCCGGCCAGATAGCCAAGCCGCAACTCGATGACAGGGGGCCCCGCCGTGGCCCAGGCAAAGCCCGCATCGACCACCGCGCCAATCAGCATCGCCCACGCCAGCACCGCCATCATGGGGAGCCGCCGGGCAATGTCGGTGCCTTGCATGACATTGGCGACCGAAGCACTCAGCAGCCCCAGGATCGAGAAGGCTGCACCCAGCAGCACAGTGTCCGGCGCGACGTCGGCAGCGCGATATTCGTGGACCAGCATCATCACGATTCCCGTCATGGCGATCGCCGACCCAAGAACGAAGCCGCGTGTTACCGGCTGGCGAAAGGCGACATAGGCCAGTAACGAATTGGGGATCAACAACATCGCATAGATGACGGCCACGACACCGGATGTGAGGTGCTGCTCGGCGCGATAGACGAAGTTGAAGTTGAGCATGAACTGCGCGGTGCCCAGCAGGCCGGCAAACATCATGCCTGGCCCGCCGATGCGAAGCGAAACGCCCCGTATCCGTGCAAATATCGCCATGGCGATGCTGGCCAGCAAAAAGCGGTAGCAGACCGACCAGCTTGGAGGGACGGTGCCCAACTGATCCCTGATTACGATCCAGGTCGAACTCCAGATCAGCGTGACGAGCGCGAAGGGCAGCAAGATCCCTCTGGTTGTGTTTGTTGACACAGGAGCCGCGTCAGTCACAGTCACAGTTGGGCCAGCGCCGCAGCGAGCGGTGCGACGGCGGCCACATCCTGCGACCAGTTCGTGACCAATCGCGCCGCGCCTTCTCCCCAGTTGTGAAAATCAAAGTCCTGGGCACGCAAATTCGCGGCCTCTTCTGCCGTCAGGCGCACGAACAGCTCGTTGGCCTCGACAGGGTGCATCAATCGATTGCCAGCCCCTTTGGCGAGGGCCTGGGCCGCTGCATTGGCGGCGCTGGCATTGCGAAGCCACAGGCCATCTTCGATCATCGCCAGCAGTTGCGTGGCAAGATAGCGTCCCTTCGAAAACAGATGCCCTGAGCGCTTGCGCCAGCGCCGAGCCTCTGCTGCCCGATCCTGCGCCTGGGCGCCAAAGAAGAGCAGCGCCTCACCGATCATGCCGCCATTTTTCACGCACCCAAAGGACAGGGCGTTCACGCCTGCGCGCCACGTCAAGTCTGCCGGTGCGCAGCCCAGATGTGCCACGGCGTTGGCGAACCGGGCGCCATCCATATGCAACCCCAGGTCATGCGCCTTGGCGACATCCCCCAGCGCCGCGACCTCCTCTGGCGCGTAGACGAGACCGTATTCAGTGGCGTTGGTAATGCTGATGGCGCGCGCCGGCACCTGATGCACATCTGGTCTGATCGTTTTCAGCCGGTCGCGCACACTGTCCGGCGTCAGTTTCGCTCCGACGCCCGGCAGCGGCATCAGCGTCGCGCCGTGGGTGAAGAAACCCGGCGCGCCGCATTCGTCCACGACGATATGCGCCTCTTCATGCGCTATCACGCCGCCATAAGGGGGGCAAAGACAGGCGAGTGCGATGCTATTTGCTGCCGTTCCGCTCGCAACCCACAATGCTTGCACTTCGGTTTCGAAGAGCGTGGAAAAGGCATCGTCAAGCCGTGCGCTCCACGCGTCGCCGTCATAGCCATGATCCGCTCTGTCGGCAGCCGCAATGGCGGCCATCACCTCGGGGCAAACAGGCGTCGCATTATCGGAAAAAAAGTGCATGGTTTTGCGATAGCGAGCAGGCCGCCGGACGGGAAGGGGCCATCGGGAACAGGGTGGCCCTGCCCCTGGGTATTAGGTCAGTATAGATGACCAATTGTTTCCCGCGCCGCTCTGTGACATAGGCGGCCCATCCAATCCATGCACAAGGAGCCCTCTCCATGGACGTCGAGCAGAAATCGCGCTTCACCGTCACTCGCAGCAGCCAGGCTGTAGCAGCGGACCAGCGCGCGATCCTGCTTGCCGATCCGGGCTTCGGCCGCATTTTCACGGATCATATGGTGACCATCCGCTACACGGAAGGGCAGGGGTGGCACAGCCACATGGTGGGTCCCCGCGAACCGTTCCAGATCGATCCTGCCTGCGCGGTGCTGCATTATGCACAGGAAATATTTGAAGGCATGAAAGCCTATCGCCTGAGCGATGGCCAGATCGCCATGTTCCGGCCAGAGGAAAATGCTCGCCGTTTCGCGGAATCGGCTGAGCGCATGGCAATGCCGGCGCTGCCCGAGGACCTGTTTCTGGAAGCGGTCGCCGAACTGGTGAAGATCGACGCGGACTGGATTCCCGAAGGCGAGGGCAGCCTGTATCTGCGCCCCTTCCTGTTCGCGAGCGAGACGTTCCTGGGCGTGCGCCCGTCCAACGAATATATATTCTGCGTCATCGCCTCACCCGCCGGCGCCTATTTCAAGGGTGGCAGCAAGGCTGTGACCCTTTGGGTGTCGGAACATTATAGCCGTGCCGCGCGGGGCGGGACTGGCGCTGCCAAATGTGGCGGCAATTATGCCGCCAGCCTGATCGCGCAGAAGGAAGCGATCGGCCATGGCTGCGATCAGGTCGTCTTCCTCGATGCTGCCGAGAACAAGTGGGTCGAAGAACTGGGCGGCATGAACGTCTTTTTCGTCATGGACGACGGATCGATCATAACTCCCCCGCTCGGTGGCACCATCCTGCCCGGCATCACGCGCAATTCGATCATTCATCTGGCCCGCGCTAACGGTCATGATGTGCGCGAAGAGCCTTACAGCTTCATGCAATGGCGCGATGATGCCGCCAGTGGCCGACTACGCGAGGCCTTTGCCTGTGGTACGGCGGCAGTCGTCACGGCGATCGGCACGGTCAAGAGCAGCAGCGGTGAGTTCACGATCGGAAACGGCGATGGCGGGATCGTGACCGAAAAGCTGCGCGCCGAACTGACCGGTATTCAGCGCGGGACCGTCGCTGATCCGGCCGGCTGGGTGCACATGGTCTGATTTCTCGAAGTCCGCTGCGGGGCCGTCTTCCCATTTCCGGCGTCAGGACCTAAATACAAGGCATGGAACGCTACGACGTCGTCATCCTGGGCGGGGGTCTTGTCGGCCTCACCCTGGGCATCGCCCTTTCCGGCCATGGCGTGAAAACCGCCATTGTCGATCCTGCGGATCCTGTTGATACGACCGCCGCGGGTTTTGACGGACGGGTTTCGGCGATCAGTTCGACAAGCTATGCGATGCTCAAAGCGATTGGCGTGGCGCAGCATCTGGATGGCAAGGGTTGCCCGATCGATCGGATCTGGGTCAGCGACGGACTGGAACCGGGCGCACTGGATTTCGTGCCCGATGCCGATGACGGTCTGATGGGAACGATGTTTCCCAACCGAGATCTGCGGATCGCGCTGGCGCGGACGGCGGCGGAGGCCGACAATCTGACCCGCTATCAGCCCGATCGCGCGACGACCGTCGATCGGAGCAGCGATGGTGTAACACTGACGTTGCAGAATGGCGCGACTATCTGCACGCCCTTGCTGGTTGCGGCTGAAGGGCGCAACAGCCCCACGCGCGAAGCCGCCGGCATCCGCACGACCCGCTGGCAATATAGTCACACGGCTATGGTCACGGCGATCGACCATGACGTGCCGCACGCCAATACCGCCTACGAGATTTTCTATGTCGGTGGCCCCTTCGCCCTGCTGCCGATGCAGCCGGGGACTCGGTCGGCCGTTGTCTGGACCGTGCCGACGAACCAGGCACCAGCCATGCTCAAATTGTCGGAGCGTGCATGGCTGGCCGAGGCTCAGAAGCGAATGGGCGGTTTTCTGGGAGACATCAGGCTCGCCGGACCGCGCTCCTCCTACCCGTTGGGCTTTCATCACGCCGCGCGCATCACCGATACGCGACTGGCTCTGGTCGGGGACAGCGCCCATGCGATCCACCCCATCGCGGGTCAAGGGCTGAACCTGGGCTTCCGCGACGTCGCAGCATTGGTGGAGGTGCTGGTCGAGGGCATGCGCCTGGGCCTTGACCCCGGCGATGCGCAACTGCTCGCGCGCTACCAGCGTTGGCGCGGACTGGATGCTTTGATGACCAGCGTCGCCATGGACGGGCTGGTGCGTTTGTTCGACATTCCCGGCAAATTGCCCTCCCTTGTCCGTCGGGCGGGATTGGCGGCTGTCCAGCGCACGCCCATGCTCAAGGGGCGGTTCATGGCCGAAGCCCGGGGTCAATCGGGCGCCCTTCCGCGCCTGCTCGCCGGCGAACGGGTCTGACGCCCGCGCCCCTCTCCCATAAGGGTATTTCCTTCGGAAAGGGGCGGCTGCCAATGCGTAAGGCGCAAAAGGATGCGACCAAGCGTGAGCGCCAGCACGGTAAGTCCGATCGACTTTGTGCACTGGCATGACACCCTAAATGCGTGGCGGTGCCTTACGCGCGAACCCGAGCACTAGATTGGCGATGACGAGCATTGCCATGATCCAGTGCAAAGCGCGCGCGGCACCTTTGTAATGGGTCACGTCACGCTTCTTGTGTCAGGCGGGGCCAACAAGGTCGTGATCGGCATGATCGCTCACCCGCCCTGACGATTGGCGACAAGATTATCGACCACTGAAGGGTCCGCAAGGGTGCTGGTGTCGCCCAACGCCTGCGCCGATACTTCACCTTCGGCGATCTTGCGCAGGATACGGCGCATGATCTTGCCCGACCGCGTTTTGGGCAGGCCCGGCGCGAACTGGATCGCATCGGGGGTGGCAATGGGGCCGATTTCCCGGCGCACCCAATTTATCAGCGTCTTGCGCAGCTCGTCATTGGCTTCATCATCATTGTTGAGCGTCACATAGGCATAAATGCCCTGACCTTTTATATCATGGGGGAAGCCTACCACCGCCGCCTCCGCTACGCTTTCGTGCAGCACCAGCGCGCTTTCGACTTCCGCCGTCCCCATGCGATGACCCGATACGTTGATGACATCGTCGACCCGGCCCGTGATCCAATAATAGCCGTCGGCATCCCGCCGTGCGCCGTCCCCGGTCGTATATTTGCCCGGGAAAGTCGTGAAATAGGTCTGGAAGAAGCGATCATGATCGCCCCAGACCGTCCGCATCTGCCCCGGCCAGCTTTGCGCGATGACCAGATTGCCTTCGGTCGCGCCATCCAGCACCTTGCCTTCGGAATCGACGATCTGCGGCACCACGCCAGGCATGGGCAGGGTCGCTGATCCGGGCTTCAGGTCGGTGGCGCCGGGCATGGGCGCGATCATCGCTCCGCCCGTTTCCGTCTGCCACCAGGTGTCGATGATCGGGCAGCGATCCTCGCCAACCACATGATGATACCAGCGCCAGGCCTCTGGATTGATCGGCTCACCGACCGTCCCCAGCAGGCGTAGTGATGCGCGGCTGGTCGCCTTCACATGATCGTCGCCTTCTTTCATCAGCGCGCGCAGCGCGGTGGGGGCGGTGAACAGGGTCTGGACCTGATGCCGGTCCACGATCTGCCAGATGCGCGCTGACGTAGGATGATTGGGTACGCCTTCGTACATCAGCGTCGTCGCCCCGTTGGCGAGCGGCCCATAGACGATATAGGTGTGGCCCGTGACCCAGCCTATATCGGCGGCGCACCAATAGACATCCCCCGGCCGATAGTCGAAGCACAGTTCATGGGTGAGGCTGGCCCAAAGCAGATAGCCGCCGGTCGTATGGAGCACCCCTTTGGGCTTCCCGGTGGACCCGGAGGTGTAGAGGATGAACAGCGGATCTTCCGCCTGCATGGGTTCGGCCGGGCAATCGGCCGCGACCTTTTCGGCTTCTTCATGCAGCCAAACGTCGCGGCCTTCCGCCATGACGACGTCACCACCGGTCGCCTTTATCACGATCACCGACTTGACGCTGGGACAGTCCTTCAGCGCAGCATCGACATTGGACTTGAGCGCCACCTTTCTGCCTGCACGGCATCCTTCATCGGCGGTCACAACGATGGTGGAGTCGCAATCCTGAATGCGGCCACACAGTGCATCGGGAGAAAAGCCGCCGAAAACCACCGAATGGATCGCGCCTATCCGCGCGCAGGCCAGCAAAGCGAATGCCGCTTCCGGGATCATCGGCAGATAGATGGTGATTCTGTCGCCCTTCTTCGCGCCGGCTGCTTTCAACACATTGGCGAAGCGACACACTTCGGCATGGACCTGCCGATAGCTGTAACGGCGCGGTTCGGCATCAGGGGAATCGGGTTCCCAGATGATCGCGGTCTGGTCACCCCGCTCGTCGAGATGCCGATCGATGCAGTTGACACTGACGTTCAAAACGCCATCCGCGAACCATTTGATGCCGAAATCGGCTTCTGCAAAACTGCTTTCGTTGGCCCGCGTCGGTGGCGTCATCCAGTCCAGTCGCCCCGCGCGGTCCAGCCAATAGGCGTCGCTGTCCTCGACCGAACGGGCGTAATCGGCTTCGCGCTTGCCCCGATCCATATAGGCTCCCTCGGCCCAGGCTTGCGGCACGGGGAAGAAATCTTCGGGCATCAGCTATCCTTTCCAAGGCAAAACCGGTTTTCGTTGCCCTTCTATCGTCGGCTTTCCCTCGCCGAAAGGGGCGAGGCAGACCCTGGCCGCCATCCTTTTGGCCAATGTCCTTGTTCGGAGGGTACGCCAGCCGTCGCTTTGCGGCTTCCCCCGCAGCGCTCGTGCGCCTAACAGACACTTTCTATGTGGCTGCTCTATCAATTTCCTCTCTGTCCTTTTTCCCGCAAGGTCCGGCTGTTGCTGGGCGAAAAGGGCATTGGCTATGATCTGGTGCGCGAATCGCCATGGGCGATGCGCGACGAATTTCTGGATCTTAATCCCGCCGGCCTGACTCCGGTCATGACGGATCAGGAACGGGGCATTACCCTGCTCGACAGCCAGGCGATCTGCGAATATTTCGAAGAGACGGTGGAGAAAGTGCCGCTGATTTCCGGCACCGCTGCCGGTCGCGCTGAAGTCCGCCGACTCACCGCCTTTTTCGACCAAAGTTTCTATGGCGACGTGGTCGGCCCGCTTTTGCATGAGCGCATGAAGAAAAGGCTGATCGAACGCGCGCCGCCCGACGCCCGAGTATTGCGCGAAGCGATGAAGCGAGCGAACGTCCATATGGATTATATGGACTATCTGCTCGATCACCGCAGCTGGATGGCCGGCGGCACCCTCAGCCTGGCGGATATCGCCGCCGCGGCGCATCTGTCAGTCGCCGATTATCTGGGGGGCATCGACTGGGCCGGCCATGAGCCGGTGCGGCGCTGGTATGCCGGGTTCAAGTCCCGACCGTCTTTCCGTCCGCTTCTATCCGAACGGATGGAGGTCATCACGCCGCCGCCGCATTATGAGAAGCCTGATTTCTAAACCCTCGCGGCTTTCGTTGCTGCCCGAAAGGATGGTCACTCTGTTTCGGCGGCCAGGTAAACCCGGTTGCGGCCATGTTCCTTGGCCAGATAGAGCGCGCGATCAGCAGCCTTGAGCGCGGCGCGGGGATCGTCATAGGCCAGCACATTGGCAACGCCCGCCGAAAAGCTGACCCTGTCCATCCGCTCGCCATTGGTGCGATTGACAAGGCTGCGGCTGGCTAGGTCTTCGCGAACGTCATCCACCGCTTCGCATGTTTCCGCTGCTGTCTTGCCCCGGAATAGCATCACGAATTCCTCACCGCCATGGCGCGCGACATGACAGCGATCATCCGACACCTTGGCGAGGAGTCCCGCCACGAATTTCAACACCCGATCGCCGGTATCATGTCCGTGAGTGTCGTTGATCACCTTGAAATGGTCGATGTCGCAGAAGGCGATGGACAATGATTCGCCCGCAGCCTGAGCCTCCGCCACTTCGTCCCGCAACCGCGCTTCAAAGGCGCGGCGGTTGGGGAGACCGGTCAGATGGTCTTGCTCCGCGGCGCGGCGCGCGGTTTCCAGACTGGATTTAAGCGCCTGCGTCTGCTTCTGGTTTTCCCGCAGCTGTGTTTCCACGGCCCGTGTTTTTTCCACCATCGAGCGCGTCAACCCGACCAGGCGCGCCAGCACCGGCTCGCCCTCGGCAACGTCAGCCAGATCCTTCGCCTGCTCCTGCAATGCCGCGCCATAGTCCTTCGCTGACTTGCGCGATTCGTGCATGAGGCCGGTGAACTGATCGAGATTTTCCTCCACCTTGTCCAACATGGTGGCGAGCGATTCGGGCGTGACCTCATCCGCGCGCTGTTCAGCGGCCAGGGTTTCGAGCCAGCCGTTGGTGATCTTGCCGCGTTCCATCATGACGGCGCGGATGGCTTTTTCGACGCCGATATTCGCGCCGGTCAGATAATCGAGCGCGACGCTGAAATTTATGGCGGTCAGATCCAGGTCATGGGCGAAGAGGAAGTCGCCAATGTCGGCATAAAGTTGGCGCCGTCGGTTGATTTCGCGATTGGCGGCGGTGCCGGCCCGCGGCCGGGGCGCAGTTTCCGCGTCTTGCGACTCTTCCGCTCGCCCGGAAAGTCCCTTTGCCCACCGGGTCAGGCGGTCGGTCAGCCCATGTTGCGCATTGGCGGTGGAAGGTGGTGCCCCGATCATGACCTTCATAACGGCCGCGCAAGGAGAGGCTTAAATGCGCGGCAACAAGAATCCTGTTGCCTTGCGCAGCCTAGATTTCAGCGGCCACCAGCCAGTCGCGAAAGATGCGCACCGCGCGCGTCTGAAGCGCGCGGGGCCGGCACACGAAGAAATAGCGATAGGGGCTTTCGACATGAATGGGGAACAGCCGCACGAGCCGGGGGTCCCTGGACTGCTCGAAATGGCTGGCGTGCATGACGGCTACGCCCAGCCCTTGCGCTGCCGCTTCCAGCATAAGCTGGCCCGAGTCATAATTGTCCACGGCCAGCGGTTGCAGGTCGGGCAGGCCGGCCGCTTCCTTCCAGGCGTCAAAGGACAAGGCCATGTCGCGGTGGAGCAGGATCGTCTGCTGCGCCAGTTCCTCGGGGGACTTGAGCGCCTGCGGCCCTTCCAGCAACTGCCGGCGACCGATCAGATACACCTGCTCATGGTCCAGCTCATGCGCGTAAAGCGCAGAGTCAATGTCTTTGGCCATCAGGACGATCGCGGCATCCAGTCCTTCGCCCAGCCGCGCAACGGCGTGGGGCGTCGTTTCGATGTCGATGTGCAATTGCGGGTGCTGCTGACGCAGCCGACCAAGATGCGGGAACAGGCGCTGTGTCGCAAACAGCGGCATGACCGCCAGCCGCAAGCGCAGTTGATTGCCGCCGCTCTGGATATTTTCCAGCGCCTGGCTGAGCGAATCCAGCGCTGGCGCGATGTCGTCGAGCAGCCGCTGGCCATCGATGTTGATCTCCAACGCCTGATGCTTGCGGTCGAACAAAGGCCGCCCGATGAATCGCTCGAGCGCCTGAACCCGGCGACTGAGCGCGGGCGTCGACAGGGCGAGTTCCTCCGCAGCAGCCTTGACGGAGCCAAGGCGAGCGACCTGAACAAAGGCCTCCAGGGCCGTAAGGGGCGGCAATCTGCGCATACTATGTTACTATTCCGAAGCCGATCCGCTGCGCCGCGTCAATTCTCTTTATCGAACGGCGCGCTTCCCGGTTCCAAGCATCCTGTCGACAATGAGCAGGAAAATGCGAAAAATGGCAAGATGCATTTTTTGCAACTTGATCCTTCATTTCGCACTTGCGAAATATCTCGTTGCGACGCACATAGAATGAGCCTTTCAGGCATCCTCTCCTAAAACTTTACGGGCTGGCTCATTGAGCTGGCCCTTTTTTTGTTCTTTCTCTTGGTGGCGACAGGGTCTTTCCGACCGGCTTCACGTTCCCTATCTCGTTTCGACACGAACGATGGGGAAGCCGCGTGGCTGATCAGGAACAAACAGGACGCAGGATACAGGTCGCCAATGCACGTCCGGAGGATGCGGGGCGCGGATTGGCGCGCCTGCCCTTGGCGGTAATGGCCCAGTTGCAGTTGAGCGAAGGCGACGTCATCGAAATCGTCGGCAAACGCAATACGCCCGCGCGCGTGGTGCGGCCGTACAAAGAGGATGAAGGGCTTGACGTTCTTCGTCTCGATGGATTGCAGCGCGCAAACGCGGGCGTTGGGTCCGGCGATTTCGTCCAGATCAGCAAGGCCGAACCCAGGGCGGCACAGCGCGTTGTGTTCGCGCCTGCACAAAATAATCTGCGCCTTCAGGGCAATCCTGAGGCCTTGAAGCGGGTTTTCTATCAACGTCCGCTCGCGTCGGGCGATGTTGTCGCTACCGCCGGCCAGCAGCAGGTGCCGCCCGGCGATATGCCGCCTCAGCTGCGCCAGATGCTGGCCGCGCCGGCCTACGCGCTGCAGGAAATCCGGCTGGTTGTGGTGTCGACAACGCCCAAGGGCATCGTTCACATCGACGCGGACACCGAAGTCGAATTACGCGCCGAATATGAGGAACCGCGCGAATCCCGTCGCGCCGACGTAACCTATGACGATGTCGGCGGCATGGCCGAGACGATCGACCAGTTGCGCGAAATGGTCGAACTGCCGCTGCGCTATCCTGAACTGTTCGAACGGCTGGGCGTCGACCCGCCAAAGGGCGTCTTGCTGCATGGGCCGCCGGGGACAGGCAAAACCCGGCTTGCGCGCGCGGTCGCCAACGAATCGGAAGCCGAATTTTTCCTGATCAACGGCCCGGAAATCATGGGTTCGGCCTATGGCGAGTCCGAAAAGAAGTTGCGCGAGATTTTCGAGGAAGCGGCCAAGGCCGCGCCTTCGATCCTGTTCATCGACGAGATCGACTCGATTGCGCCCAAGCGCGGCAATGTGACCGGCGAGACGGAAAAGCGGCTGGTCGCGCAACTGCTGACGCTGATGGACGGGCTGGAGCCGCGCACCAATCTGGTGGTCATCGCGGCGACCAATCGGCCCGAGGCGATCGATGAGGCATTGCGCCGCCCCGGTCGCTTTGATCGGGAGATCGTGGTCGGCGTTCCCGATGAGCGCGGACGCCGGGAAATATTGGGGATCCATACCCGCGGCATGCCGCTGGGCGATCGGGTCGACCTGACCGAACTTGCGCGCATGACCTACGGCTTCGTCGGTGCCGACTTGGCGGCACTCACGCGCGAGGCCGCGATCGAAGCGGTGCGCCGTTTCATGCCGCGCCTCAATCTGGAGGAAGGCACGATCCCGGCCGACGTGCTGGAGGAACTGTCGGTCACGCGCGAGGATTTCATGTCCGCGATCAAGCGCGTCCAGCCGTCGGCGATGCGGGAAGTGATGGTGCAGGCACCCAACATCGGTTGGGCTGACATCGGTGGGCTGGACGATGCGCAGATGCGCCTCAAGGAAGGCGTCGAACTGCCGCTCAAGGACCCGGATGCGTTCCGCCGGATCGGCATTCGTCCGGCCAAGGGTTTCCTCCTCTACGGACCACCGGGAACCGGCAAGACGTTGCTAGCCAAGGCGGTGGCCCGCGAGGCGCAGGCGAACTTCATCGCCACCAAGTCGAGCGATCTTCTCAGCAAATGGTATGGCGAAAGCGAACAGCAGATCGCCCGCTTGTTCGCACGCGCGCGGCAGGTGGCGCCGACGGTCATCTTCATCGACGAACTGGACAGTCTTGTCCCGGCACGGGGTGGCGGGCTTGGTGAACCGGCGGTGACAGAGCGGGTGGTGAACACGATCCTGGCCGAGATGGACGGCCTGGAGGAATTGCAATCCGTGGTCGTGATCGGCGCGACCAACCGGCCGAACTTGGTCGATCCTGCGCTGTTGCGGCCCGGCCGGTTCGACGAGCTCGTCTATGTGTCGGTGCCGCAGGAAGCGGGCCGTCGCCGCATCCTCGACATCCATACGCGCAAGATGCCGTTGGCTGACGATGTCGATCTGGACATGCTGGCGCATCGGACTGAGCGCTTCACCGGCGCGGACCTGGAAGACCTTGCGCGGCGCGC
This sequence comes from Sphingobium sp. UBA5915, assembly GCF_002431195.1. Classification (NCBI taxonomy): domain Bacteria; kingdom Pseudomonadati; phylum Pseudomonadota; class Alphaproteobacteria; order Sphingomonadales; family Sphingobiaceae; genus Sphingobium; species Sphingobium sp. UBA5915. The sequence goes on from NZ_DJDV01000064.1 coordinate 16,703, forward strand.
GGGGCTGATTGCGCTGCGTCAGTCGCTGTCCGTCGATGCGGTCACAATGGCGCATTTCGAAGCGGCGCTGGACGAAACTCGCGCGTCCGTCACGCCTGAGATGGAACGGGAATATGAACAGATTCAGGCGACGCTGAAGCAGAACGCGATGCAACTGGATCCGATCGGCTTCGTGTCGCCCGGCATGTTGCGCGCCCGAGAACGCTAGGATCGTGCGGATGATGGAATGAACACTTCCGTCATCCGCACGTTACCGCCCCATGACCCGCAAAGCCGCTTGCCAGCGGACCCTGATTTTGCGAGTCCGAAACGAAAATGACAGACAGGCGGTTTTAATGGCGTCCCTTCCCTTCAAGGACAAGCATAAGACAGGTTTCAAAAGCACCCGCAGTGGCTCCTTCCTGAAGCAGTGGAACATCTTCTTCCGCCAGTTCCTGAAGCATCCCGGCATGATCGGTTCGGTAATCCCGTCGTCCCGCGCCTTGGTCGACGCTGTGCTGGAACCGGTGGATTGGGAACGGACGCGGTTGTTCGTGGAATATGGGCCGGGCGTCGGCACCTTCACCCGCCCGATCCTGGAGAGGATGCACCCCGATGCGACGTTGATCGCGATCGACCTCAATCTGGATTTCGTGGCCTGGCTTGACGCTCAGATAGACGACCCCCGGCTGCGCGTGGTGCATGGGTCGGCAATCGATGTGCGCCGCTTCATCCGCGAAGCAGGGTATCAGCAGGCTGATTATGTCGTGTCCGGGTTGCCCTTTTCGACCTTGCCCGACGGGGTGGGCGCGGCGATCTGCGCCGAGACGCGTGCGGCGCTTCGGCCAGGCGGAGAGTTTTTGATCTATCAATATTCCCGCTTTGTGATGCGCCTTTTGACCCCGGTCTTCGGCGCGATCAGCGATCGGCTGGAATGGCGCAACATTCCGCCCTGCCGCGTCATTCGCGCAACCAGTGACGAGGCGCTGGCCCAGGCGGCCTGACACCGTAAAAATTCCTCGACGCCCGCTTCAACGTTCGCGCCGCCATAACGATTGACTCGGCCTTTTATGTGGAGGACGACGGTCCGGGGCAATATGTGGGGCTGGCGATGGCATCGGCTGTCGGGACTGACGCGCAATGGGCGGACATTTTTCTAGGCGCCGCGCTGGAGCCGCATCGGTGGGAAGAGGCGCTGAGCGCCATGGCGCGGGCCACCGGATCGCACCATGGCCAGATGGTGGGCTTTGGTCCGGCGGGCGCTGCGTTCAATTGGATCAGTGATGTCGATCCGGCCATCATACCGGCCAGCCTTTCCATAGATCATGGATCGCCGGGCCTGAATTATCGGGTCGGCGCCGACCTGCTGCGGGACAGGCCAGATATCGTGCATGAAGCGCATTACGACATAGCGCGCCAGAGCTTGCACGCAGCGGACTATCTGGACCTGTGCGCCGATTTCGACATTTTCGACGGATGCCAGACGCGTCTGCATCAGGGGCGGGACGCGATGATCGGCCTGGCCCTGCTGCGGTCCGCGAAGGACGGCCGCACCACGCAGGAACAACGTGACCTGTTCGGGGAGATCGCGGATCACGCCCGCACGGCCGTGCGATTGCAGCAGGCGGTCGAACGGCAAGGATTTGCGCTGCTGGCGGGCACGTTCGAGGCGATGGACCGCGCCTGCTGGCTGATCGACGCGGCTGGCCGGGTAGGCGGCATGACGCCGGCGGCAGACGCGCTGCTGTGCGCCGGTGCCTTGCGGCTGGCCGAAGGATATTTGTTGTGCGACCGAGGCGAAGACAGCCGCGCGCTGAACCAGTCGGTGCGCGCCGTTCTGGGCGTGCCGGCACGGGCTGGAGATCCGGTTATCCTGACGGATAGGGAGGGCAATGTTCAATTGTCGATCGAATGCTACCCGCTCCCTGCGCGCCCATGGGCACTGCCCTTCGCTCCGCGCGCGATCATCGTCGCGCGCACCGGCGCGCCTGCCAATCGTCAGGCGGAGATCCTGATCCGCATGTTCCGACTGACGCCGGCAGAGGCGGATATTGCCGTGCGGATCGCATCCGGCCAGAGCCGGCAGCAGGTGGCCGCCGCGCGGATGGTGAGCGCGGAGACGCTCAAGGTGCAGTTGCGCAGCATCTACGACAAGACCGGATGCGGCCGGGAGGCGCAGCTGGTGCGGCTCGTGGGTCTTCTGACGCAGTAGCGATGCGGGCCTTACCCCCATTGGGGTATGCGCAAGCCTGCGCGAATCGCTAGGAGAGTCTGCGTGACAGCTTGGCTGTCTGTCGGCAGCCGGATCATATGCGACCCATGGTCCGGCCGCCGGCCTTTGGCTCGCCTGCCTTTCATGCTAAGCCGCCGCGCAATGGACCGGCGAGACATGCGATGAATGACCTGACACAGACCCCCGAAATGCTGATTGCGACAATGGGCGCACGGGCGCGCCGCGCGGCTGTGACCATTGCGCAGGCAAGTGACGCGCAAAAGGCCGATGCACTGCGCCGCGCCGCGCAGGCGGTGCGGGACCAGGCGCCGGCGATCATCGCCGCCAACGCGCGGGACATGGACAATGCCGCCGCTAATGGCCTGTCCGCCGCGATGCTCGACCGGCTGAAGCTGGACGAGGATCGTATTGCGGGCGCGGCCGCGGGCGTGGAACAGGTCGCGGCGCTGCCCAGCCCGCTGGGATCGGTCATTGATCGGCAGGTGCGGCCCAACGGGCTGGAGCTAAGCCGGGTGCGCGTGCCGCTGGGGGTGATCGGCATCATTTATGAAAGCCGGCCCAATGTGACTGCTGACGCCGCGGCGCTGTGCCTGCGGGCGGGCAATGCGGTGATCCTGCGCGGCGGCAGCGAGGCGAAGGAAAGCAATCGCGCCATCCATGCCGCGATGCTGGAGGGGATCGTTGCGGCGGGCCTGCCGGCCGAAGTCGTGCAACTGGTCCCCACGACCGATCGCGCGGCCGTGGGCGCGCTGCTCAAGGCGGCGGAGTTTGTCGACCTGATCGTCCCGCGCGGGGGCAAGAGCCTGGTCGCGCGGGTGCAGGAGGAAGCGCGGGTGCCCGTGCTGGCGCATCTCGATGGGATCAACCACAGCTATGTCGATGGCGCGGCGGACCCGGCGATGGCGGAAAAGCTGGTGGTGAACGCCAAGATGCGTCGGACCGGCATTTGCGGATCGACCGAGACAGTGTTGATCGACCGGGCCTATCGCGAAGCGCCGGCGCTGGTGCGTGCGCTGATCGGGGCGGGATGTGAAGTGCGCGGCGATGACGCGGTACAGGGCATGGACGCGCGAGTGAAGCCGGCGCAGGAGGCGGACTGGGATACCGAATATCTGGACGCGATCGTGTCGATCCGGATGGTGGATGGCGTGGAGGATGCGATTGCCCATATCGCCGCCCATGCCAGCCACCACACCGACGCCATCATCACCGATGACGGCGCGCGGGCCGAGCGGTTCCTCAACGCAGTCGATAGCGCCATCGTGATGTGGAACGCATCGACCCAGTTCGCCGATGGCGGCGAATTCGGGCTGGGCGCCGAGATCGGCATTTCGACCGGGCGGTTGCATGCGCGCGGGCCGGTCGCCCTGGAGGGGCTGACGACGTACAAGTGGATCGTTCGGGGGACGGGGCAGGTTCGTCCCTGAGCCGCAGGCTGTTTTTCGCGACAGCAAGCGCGACATATGCAAGCATAGGGCATTTCGTTAGTTAGCTAACGAAACATAGGATCAGGCTTTGGCGATCGCGTCGATCGCCTTGAGCTTGTCCAGCATCGGGCCGACCCAGTCGAGCGGCAGCATGACCGGGCCGTCCGATGGCGCATTGTCGGGATCATCATGCGCTTCGGCAAAGATGGCGGCGACGCCGGCCGCCACCGCGCTGCGCGCGAGAAGCGGCGCATAGTCGCGCTGGCCACCCGATGCTGAGCCGAGCCCGCCGGGTTGCTGAACCGAATGGGTGGCGTCGAATATCACGGGATAGCCGGTCTGCGCCATCACCGGCAGCGCGCGCATATCGCTGACCAATGTATTATAGCCGAAACTTGCGCCGCGTTCGGTGAGCAGGATGCGATCATTGCCGGTCGAGGCGACCTTCTGCGCCACCGCCGCCATGTCCCAGGGGGCGAGAAATTGACCCTTCTTGACGTTGATGACTGCGCCGGTGCGACCGGCAGCCAGCAGCAGATCGGTCTGGCGGCAGAGAAAGGCGGGGATCTGGAGGATGTCGACCGCCTGCGCGGCTGCCTCCACCTGATCGGGGCCATGAATGTCGGTCAGCACCGGGCAGCCGAGCGACGCCTTGACCTCCGCCAGGATGGCAAGGCCTGCATCGATGCCAACGCCGCGCTTGCCAGATACCGATGTGCGGTTCGCCTTGTCGAAGCTGCTCTTGAAGATGAAGGGCACGCCAGCCCGCGCCGCGATGCGCGCCAGCGCGTCGGCCATGAACAGCGCATGGTCGCGGCTTTCAATCTGGCAGGGGCCGGAAATCAGGACGAAGGGCAGGTCGTTGCCGATGGTGATCGGGCCGACCGTGACATGGCGAGGGGTGGTCATGGCGCGATCATTTGGGCGCTTTTGCAAAGCGGCGCAACAATTGCCCGCGCCACAGCCCCTTGCCGGGATGATAATTCCAGCAGAACCAGCCAAAGGCGAGGCAGGCGAGCAGCGAGGGCAGCGCCATCGGATCGCCGTTGGATTTCATATGGCGATAAAATTCCAGATCCGCGCGCCAGCGGTCGCGCTCGCTGCCGCCGCCATTGATGCCATAGAGATTGTCATGACGCCGGCAGCCGACATTGCGGTTGTATTTCCGGTGGTCGATGAAATAGCAGTAATCGCGTTCGGGCGTGTTCATGCCCCGATTAGGGCGGCGGTGTTGGAAAAGTTCAAGCGTAAAGTCTTTTACCTCGGCGGTTTCGATCCGCGCGGCGTCCGTTTCTATCACCAGCTCTATCGCGAGCAGGCGGTGCGTTATGCCGCGCTGACCGGCGAAGCCGTGACGGTAAGCGGGCGGCAGGCGGGCGATGCGGGCGCGGCGGTGTCGGCGCGCTGGCGCGTGGAGAACGCGACCGCCGGGGTCGAGATTGACTATGAATATCTGCGCTGGGAAGATGTGATCGGCAAGGTGTGGATCCGCAATCCCCTGGCGCTCGCGCTCAAATCGGCGCGCGCCTATGCGGGCCATGCCCGGCACATGGATTTTGCGCGGATGCGGCGGCTGCGCAAGGGGCCGGTCATCACCATCCTCTATCCGCCAATCCTGGCGGTGCTGATCCCGCTGTTGCTGGCGCTGGTCCCGGCGCTGATCCTGGCATTGGCCTTGCCCTGGTGGGCGGCGGCGATCATCGGCATCGCTGTGAGCGCGCTATTGTCCGGGCGCATTCTGGCCAAGCTGGTCGTGCCCTGGCTGCTGCGGTTCATGACCTATCATGGCGCGCTGGCGGCGCAGGGGCCGGGCGCGGCGCTGGACGGGCGGATCGACGCCTTCGCGCAGCGGATCGCGGCGGCGCTGGATGGCGACTGGGACGAGGTGCAGCTGGTGACGCACAGCGCCGGCACGATTTTGGGCATGCGGCTGTTGCGCCGGGTGATCGCCCTGCGCGGCGGAACGCTGCCCGACCGGTTCGTGATGCTCGGGCTGGGGCAGGTGGTTCCGGTGATCGCGCTGCGGCGGGACGCGCACTGGTATCATGAGGATCTCAAGGCGCTGGCGGATGCGCCGTTCCGTTATGTCGACATCAGTTCGCCGCCCGATGGCGCGGCCTATTTCGACGTGAACCCTTTCCGGCTGGTCGCCCCCGCTTATGCGGCGCGGGTCGATATGCTCTCGCCGCGCTTCCATCTCTTTTACGAGCCACACAATTATCATGGCGGCTGGTCGAACAAATATGAGGCGCATTTCGACTATCTGCGCGTGGGCGACCGGCTGTCGCCGCTGGACTTCATCAGCCTGACCGCGGGCCGCCGCAGCGTGGATGAGGCCGTCGCCGCCTTCAGGACGATCGCATGACCGAGATTTTCACCCCGCCCTATCCCCGGCCGCCCCGCAGCAAGCGGGGGTTGGTGAAGCGATTCCTGCGCGGCTGGCACAGCTGGATCCATGTGCTGTTCGACAAAAGCTATACGATGAAGATGGGCGAGATCCGCCTGCCGGGGCGGACCATGTATATCGCCAACGAATTGCCGCTGGTGGACAGAATATTGCGCGGCGGCACTGCCTTTCCCAAGCATAGCGAACTGGTCCGCAACCTCGATCCGCTGATCGGCAATTCGGTCTTTTCGGCCAATGGCGCGGATTGGGAAAGCCAGCGGGCCATGGTCAATCCGGCCTTTGCCCATACCGCGCTCGGGCGGTCGATGCCGCTGATGGTCGCGGCGGCGGATGATCTGGTCGCGCGGATCGAGGCGGCGGCGCAAGACGGCGGGCCGGTCGATATCGACCCCATGATGACCCATGTGGCGGCTGATATCATATTTCGCACCTTGTTCAGCCAGACGCTGGACGCGGAGCGATCCAACATCATCCACAGCGCCTTCGGCCGGTTCCAGCGGCTGGCGCATTCAGCATCGATGCTGCGGCTCTATGGCCTGCCCGCCGGCTGGTTCGAGAAACGATCCAAAGGTCCGGCGCGGGCGATCCATGACGTGTTCCGGCCGATCGTCGAGGCGCGCTACGCGGGCTTTCATGGCGAGGGAGAGGCCGGGACGCGGGACATCCTGCAATCGCTGATCGAGGCGAAGCATCCCGAAACGGGCGCGCATTTCACCTGCGAAGAGGTGATGGAGCAGGTATCGACCATCTTCCTGGCGGGGCATGAGACGTCGGCGAGCACCATGACCTGGGCGCTCTATATGCTGGGCGAATGCGGCCACATCCAGACGAGGGTGCGCGAGGAGGTGGCGCGGGTGGCGGGCGGCCAGCCGCTGACCGGCGCGATGCTCAAGGACATGAGCCAGCTGCGCAATATCTTCAAGGAAACGCTGCGGCTTTATCCGCCGGTGTCCTTCCTCCCGCGTGAGGTGACGTGCCCGATGGACATGCGCGACAAGCATCTGGAGGCAGGCGCGATGCTGGTGGTCGCGCCGTGGCTGACGCAGCGGAACAAGGATAATTGGGCCTGTCCGCATGCGTTCGATCCCGACCGGTTCGAAGATCCGGCCAATGCGGAGATGGCGAAGCAGGCCTGGTTCCCCTTTGGCCGGGGGCCGCGCGTGTGCGTGGGCGCAGGCTTTGCCCAGCAGGAGGTGATGACGGTGATCGCCAGTGTCGTGCGGCGCTTCGCCATCAGCGTGCCGGCAGGATTCACGCCCGAGCCGATCAGCCGACTGACGATCCGGCCCCGGACGGGCATGCCGCTGCTGTTTGCGCCGATCAGCTGAGCGCCGGTTCGTCTTCCGGCGCGACATCGACCATGACGGACTGGCTCTGGCCCGCGCCGCCGACGAACAGGCCGTCCATCGGCGCGACATCGGCATAGTCGCGGCCCATGGCGACGAAGAGATGCCCGTCGCCCGTGATGCAGCCATTGGTAGGATCAAAGCCGATCCAGCCGCGCGTCGGCCCGCACCAGAGCATGACCCAGGCGTGCATGGCGTCGGCCCCGACCAGGCGCGGCATGCCCGGCGGCGGCAGGGTGCGCAGATAGCCGCTGACATAGGCGGCGGGCAGGCCGGCCAGACGCAGCGCGATCACCATCACATGGGCGAAATCCTGGCACACGCCATGGCGCGCGGCGAAGGCGTCGGCGACCGGCGTGTCGGCATCGGTAACCCCAGGGCGATAGGCGAAGGCATGCTGGATATGCAGCGCGAAGTCCAGCGCGGCGGTGACGATGGGCGCATCGGCCGCAAGGTGCGCGCTCGACCAGTCGCCGATTGCCGCCAGCATCGGCGTGCGCGCGCCGGCATAAAGATAATGGGCGGGCGCTGTCGGCCCCATAGTGCGGTCCACCATCGCCGCTTGCGCCACTGCGCCGACCGTCGGATCGGCGGCCTGCGGCGTGATGTCGCCGCCCTGCACGCCGCAGCGGAACCGGCTTTCGATGCTGAGCTGCCAAATCGGGCTTTCGATCACGAGGCGGGCAACGGTGACAGGCCAGCCGCCGGGACGGGTTTCGACCAGCGCAGGGGCAGGATCGACATCCAGACGATAGTCGGACGTCCACTGGCCGGGCCAGGGCGCGGGTTGCAGGCGCAGGTTGAAGCGGGCGAGGCGCACTGGCGCGGCGTAGCGCAGGATCGTGCGATGGCGGACCTGATAGATCATGCCAGTATCTCGGCACTTTCCGTTTTGCGAAGCTGAAGGAAATAGCGCTGCCCGATCGCGTCGGAAAGGGCGAGTAGCCGGCGTTCGGCATCCGCGATATGATCCATGGTCAGCATGTCGCCGGTCAGGGGTTTAAGCTGCGCGACCAGCGCGTCGGCGATACGGCGCGGTTCTTCGGGCATGCCGTCGGCGCGCAGCGTTGGCAGCGCGGCGACATGCTCGGCCAGGCGCAGCGTCTGCCAGGCCAGCGCGCGGGGATTGAACGGCTCCAGCGCAACAAGGTCGCGCACCGGCGCAAGCGCGGGACCGGCAAGATAGCGGGTACGGTAGCTGATCTGGCTGTCCATCAGGTCGAGGAGGACAAGAAGGTCATCGTCCGACGCCTGATCGCCGCCGAATTGGCCGATCAGGCGACAGCCGGTGATCGCCCGCTCCAGTCGCCGGCCCATGTCGTGGAAGCGCCAGCCATCGCCGCGCGCCATATTTTCCGCCGCGAGGCCAGAGAGCGCCGAGATACGCTCGATCATGCGGGACGAGGCGTCGAGCAGCGTTTCCGTGACCGCGCCTTCGAAGGCGGGCAGCGGCAGGCGAACGAGCCGCCAGACGTCGCTCGCCAGGCGATCGCGCAGGCCTTCGCCGATATTGGCCACGGTCGCCATCAGCGCGCGGACGCTGCCGGGCTGGCGCGCATCGCCCAGCGCGGTGGCGCAGAGCGCGCCGATGGCGGCCCCCGGCGCGC